>NZ_JADQBD010000003.1:0-103230 GCF_017808115.1 Chryseobacterium sp. RR2-3-20
AAGAAACTACGCCAAAACTTTTGAAGGTTTTAAAACAAGAATTTTGGCTAAAATTACAACCCTTACAACTATTCAGTTTTTGAATAGATTTATTTTTGACAGAAATATAAACAACCTAAAAATAAATCTCGTTTGATAGTGCACTACGAGTTACTTTTAATCTTCAGGCAACAGCAAATTATAAAATTTCAGAAAACTGGACTTCTAAAACAATTGTTTCACGAAGCAGTACAAAAACAGAAGGTTATTATCAATATTTATGGGATCAGTCTAATGGAAAAGACTTTACTAGATTTATTGCTGATGTAGGAGGAGAAACCAACACCACAGGAATTCAGCAAAACTTTGTTGGTAATTTAAATTTCGGAAGTGTTAAAAATAAATTATTAGTTGGTTTAGATTATTTCCAAAGAGATTTTATTCAAGGAGGAACAGGATGGATTGGCTATGGAACAGTAAATATTGTTGATCAAACTGATACTAATGCAGGTGTACTAACAAAATCTTCTGTTTCTGCAGCTTTAGAAGGAGCTGGGCAAAAAATCGGCCACGCTCAAGCAAAAATATACAGTGCTTATGTTTCTGACGTGGTAAACATTTTGCCTAATTTATCTGCAATGTTAAGCTTAAGAGTAGATCATTTTACAGGTAGAGCAAGTGCTTATGCTACTGATGATTCTAAAGAACAAACCACCTTGTCTCCAAAATTAGGATTAGTTTATCAACCAATTCCGGATAAAGTTTCTGTTTTTGGTAATTATATGAACGGATTCCGAAATGTAGATCCTTCTACAGTACAAATTACAGACAATCTTGGAAATGTATTAAGCAGTGAACTCCGTTATTTTGATCCAGAACATGCTAATCAATGGGAAGTTGGGACAAAAGCAAACTTAGCTGGTGATAAATTCTCTATTACTGCAAGTTATTACAGCATCAATGTGAAAAACAAAGTGATGGGTAATGGTGTCAATATAAATCAAGGAGGAGAAGTTGACAGTAAAGGGTTTGAAGTAAGTGTTTTAGGAAGCCCAATTCCAGGAATGAATATTATTGCAGGTTATAGCTATAACGACAGTAATGTTGTAAAAGGTGATGAAGGTTATCCAGGTCACAGAACAGAAGATGCAGGACCGAAGAATTTGATTAATTTTTGGGGAACATACAAAATACAGGAAGGCTCTTTAAAGAATTTCGGGATCGGTTTCGGAGGGAATTCTGCAAGCAGATTTTACACACTCAACAGAGGTGAAATCGGAGCATTTCCGCTTCCTAGCTACATTATTATGAATTCTTCTCTTTCATATACAGAAGACAGATACAGCATTATTTTAAAATTAGACAATATTGCTAATAAAAAATATTTCTCCGGTTGGTCTACTGTAACGCCTCAGAGATTAAGAACCTTATCTTTAAGTCTGAATTATAAATTCTAATACCAGAGAAAAAACAATCAATCATCTGCCAAACTGCGCAAGTAGTTTGGCAGTTTCATTTAATCTAATTTGAATTAATCTAAATAAAAATAGAAAACCTATCTTTGTATAACTCTAGAATTCATGAAGAAAAAACATCATCCAAAAAAGAAGCCCGGTAGATTTAAAAAATGGACAGGAAAACTGCATCTGTGGTTCGGTCTATCTATTGGCATTCTTATTTTTATTATTTCGATAACAGGAGCTCTGTATGTTTTCAAAGATGAAATAGAAAACTTTAGCCGCAAAGAAGTAATTTATCATAACGAAAAAAATATAGACCTAAAAAAGACGCTTCCTATTCGGGTATTAGAAAAAGCCGTTGAAGAGCAAGTTCCGGAAAAATTTAAAATACATTGGGTAAATGTTCCTATCGATAAAAAAATGTCTTATCAGTTTTACTGGTACGAACACGACACTCATGGGACATGGAATTATTTTGATGAATTTCCTATTTACAAATCGGCATACGTAAATCCTTATACTGGAAAAGTTTTAGAGGTTTTTGATGAGAAAAACGGTTTTTTTCAAATCATAAAAAGCATCCATTGGAGTTTCTTGCTTAAGCAGGATTGGGGAAAATATGTTGTGGGAATTCCTGTAATTATCTTTATAATTATGCTTATTTCCGGAATAATATTATGGTGGCCCAAGAACAAAGCCGCCCGAAAACAGAGATTTTCATTCCATTGGAAAAATGTTAAAAGCTGGAAAAGAAAAAATTATGATCTACACAATATTTTCGGATTTTATGCTTCCGTATTTGGTTTAGTTTTTGCGATTACCGGTCTATTTTATGCGTTTTTTGCTGTACAGGCAATGATTTATGTTATATTCTCAGGAGGAAATACGGTGTATCCGGATTTCTCGCACATTACTACAAAAGCACCCATCGAAATGCGTAACGAAACCACGCTCGACAAAGTAATGGCAACAGTAGAGAAAAAATATCCGCAATCGTATGGCTACTCAATAGATTTGGGACACGAGCACTTGGACGATCATGAACATACTAACTTTTCGGTTTTTGTAAAACATTTATCGTATTCTTATCATAAAAACAGCAGTTTAATTTTTGATGAAAATTCAGGAGAGCTTCTCCACACCCATAATCATGAAGATAAGAATTTGGGAGAAAAAGCTATCGCCGCCAATTACGATGTACATGTAGGTTCTATTTTGGGTCTTCCTACTAAAATAATAGCTTTTATAGTAAGCTTAATGTGTGCATCACTTCCAGTAACAGGATTTCTAATTTGGTGGGGAAGGCGTAAAAAAGCTAAAAAGACAGTGTCGACAAATCATAATTAAACAATTATTTTTTCTCATTAATAAATGATTAATTCAATCTTTTTTATAAATTTATTGCTTCTAAAATTATAAAGCAAGAAATGTCATTAGTAGATTTGTCTAAACAGGTTGCATTAGGTATCGACATCGGTGGAACCAATACTAAATTTGGTTTGGTTAACCACAGAGGTGAAATCTTAGTAAAAGGATCTATACCCACAGATCGCTATGCCACTCCGGAAGAATTTGTAGATGCTCTTTATAAGGAAATTCAACCTATGATTGAAAATCATTGCAAAAATGGTGTTGAAGGAATTGGTGTAGGTGCTCCTAATGCCAATTATTATAAAGGAACGATAGAACTGGCTCCCAATTTACCCTGGAAAGGAATCATTAATTTCGCAGAACTCATGTCCGCTAAATTTAACAGCCCATGTAAAATGACCAATGATGCCAATGCTGCAGCTTTAGGTGAAATGATGTATGGTGCAGCAAGAGGAATGAAAGATTTTATCATGATTACTTTGGGAACCGGCGTTGGAAGCGGAATTGTTTCTGGAGGTCATTTAATCTACGGAAACGATGGTTTTGCCGGAGAATTAGGCCACACTATTGTAAAACCAGGCGGGAGAAAACATTGGAGTACAGGTTCTGAAGGAAGTTTAGAGTCTTATGCATCCGCTACAGGAATTGCAATCACCGCTAAAAAAATGAGAGCAGAATTTCCAGACTCCATGCTCAATCAGTATCCGGAAGAAGAAATAAACTCTAAAACAGTACACGAATGTGCCGTAAAAGGAGATCCAGTCGCTATTGAGGTCTTTAGATATACCGGACAGAAATTAGGTGAAGCATTAGCAAATTTTGTAATGTTTTCTTCACCTGAAGCCATTCTTTTGTTTGGTGGAGTCATCAAAGCCGGAGATTTCATCTTAAAACCTGCTAAACTTCACATGGAAAGAAACTTGCTGCCTATTTTCAGAAATAAAGTAAAATTAGTTTTCAGTGAGCTTGATGAAGCAGACGCAGCCATTCTTGGAGCCAGTGCTTTGGTATGGGAAAAATAAAATGAAGAGCAAATCATCACATAAAACAAAAGCATCCAATGAAGGATGCTTTTTTGGTATATTGAAAGAGAATATTCTATATATTTTCAGAGAACTGTTTCAAAAGATCTGTTAAGGTATTCACATCATGTACTCCGCTTTGCTTGTACAGCAGCTCACCATTTTTAAAAACTGCCAGAGTAGGAACTCCCCTTACACCAACTTGTGCCGCAATTTCCGGATATTGGTCTACATCCAGCATCATAATTCTGGCAGATTCGCCAATATTTTCCTTTACTTTATTCAGAACCGACGACTGAACCTTACACGGTTGACACCATGTTGCAAAAAAATCTATAAGAACAGGACGTTCAGAATTAATAACTTCCAGAAATTTTTGTGACATTCACAATGGTTTTAAAGTGTTTTAGACTGACATACAAAATTAGTTAATGGTAGTTTTTCTGTTTTTTTAATTCCATTAAAACCTCCATCAATTTCAGTAAAATTTCTGATTCCGTGAGAGTTTAGGATACTCGCTGCAATCATACTTCTGTATCCACCTGCACAATGAAGAAAGAAATGCTCAGAATTATCTATCCCCGAAACCCATTCACTAATCATATCTAAAGGTCTGTTATAGGCATTTTCGATATGCTCAGCAGAATATTCAGAAATTTTTCTTACATCAATTACTTTAGCTTGGCTGTTAAATACTTCTGCAAATTCAGAAGGCGAAATTCTATTAACTTGGTCAGTTTCTTTGCCTGCATTTTTCCACGCAATAAATCCACCCTTCAAATAACCCAAGACATTATCGAACCCTACTCTACTCAATCTTGTAATAACTTCTTCTTCCGTTCCTTCATCAGATACAAGCAATATAGGCTGCTTCACATCTACCACCAAAGCGCCTACCCACGGTGCAAAATCTCCTTTTAAACCTACATTAATTGAATTTGGAATAAATTCTTTGTAAAAATCTCCCGGACTTCTCGTGTCTAAAATCAACGAACCTGTTTCTTCGGCAAAACCTTCAAAATCTTCAGCTGAAATAGGATTTAAACCTTTATTCATCACTTCATCAAGACTTTCATAACCTCCTTTATTCATGGCAACATTCATCCCGAAATATTTTGGGGGTGCGGTAAGACCCTCTAAAACTTCTCTCACAAAAGATTCTTTATCTGGCTGATTTAGAGCATAATTTGTTCTTTTCTGATTTCCCAAAATATCTACCGTTTCTTTCTGCATATTTTTTCCGCAAGCCGAACCCGCACCATGCGCAGGATAAACAGTAATACTGTCATCCAAAGGCATTATTTTATTCTGCAAACTGTCGTATAAAATCCCTGCAAGATCTTCCTGAGTTACACTTCCCGCTTTTTGGGCTAAATCCGGTCTTCCAACATCTCCTAAAAACAAAGTATCTCCGGTAAAAATAGCTGTTTCAACGCCATTTTCGTCAATAAGAAGATAGGTTGTACTTTCCATGGTATGCCCTGGAGTGTGAAGAACCTTAATCTTTATTTTTCCAACTTCAAAAATTTGATTATCTTCTGCTATAATTGCCTCAAACTGAGGTTCCGCGGTTGGTCCGTAAACGATCGGTGCACCCGTTTTCTTACTTAAATCTAAGTGTCCTGAAACAAAATCTGCATGAAAATGCGTTTCAAAAATATATTTTAAGGTTACTTTATCTTTTTCCAGACGGTCAAGATAAGGTTTTACTTCTCTCAGCGGATCTATAATTGCCGCTTCATTTTCAGATACAATATAATATGCACCTTGAGCAAGACAGCCTGTATATATTTGTTCAATCTTCATTTTAATAATGCGTTTATGTTCATTCAATATGCAAAAATCGACTTTATTTTTATAAAAAGCATTATCGTTTCACAATAGCTTTTCATAGACCTGGTCTATTTTGAAAAAAATTTCTCAATTTATTTTATGTAAAAAGGCTTTATTTTGTTGATATTAATACCCTTCTGGATTCTTATAAGTAAATATTGTTTCTTTTTTACTTTTTTGGAAATATAACTTATTCTCCTATTTTTGTCTAAAAATAAATCCCCAACTTCATTGTATAATTTTTAATGAAATTAATGACAAAATTCTGTAATAAATGCTAAATTAGGTTTATTTTTTCAATAAAATCTACTTTCCGGATGTGATATACAACAGCTTGTTTTAATATTCTCAAAAAAATTATCTTTAAAAAATAAAAATTCAAATGGCAGACAAAACAAAATTTATTGAAGAGCTCAGTAAAAGATACACTCCGAGTGGAGATCACATTATATTAGGAAAAGGGATGTTAGACGGTGAAGTTGTTACCGAAGTGAACGTTACCATTCCCCTAAAAACCATTAACAGACACGGCTTAATTGCGGGAGCCACCGGAACCGGAAAAACAAAAACACTTCAGGTATTTGCTGAACAGCTTTCTCACGCAGGAATCCCTTCCTTAGTTTTAGACATTAAAGGAGATTTTTCCGGAATTGCCGAAGCCGGAAAAATGAATCCAATTATCGAGGAACGTTATGCCAAAACTCAGCTTCCTTACAATCCGCAGGCTTTTCCTGTGGAACTGATGAGCATTTCGGGTGAAAAAGGTGTAAAATTACGGGCGACAGTAACAGAATTCGGTCCCATTTTGTTATCTAAAATTTTGGAATTAAACGATACACAGCAAAGCATTATGTCTATCGTTTTTAAATATTGTGATGATAAAGGACTTCCGTTAATTGATCTGAATGATTTAAAGAAAGTTCTTCAATATGTAAGCGATAACCCTCAGGGAAAATCCGAATTAGCAGCAAATTATGGATCTATTGCTCCTGCTTCTTTAGGAGCAATTCTAAGATCTATTGTTGCTTTAGAACAGCAGGGAGCTTCAGATTTCTTTGGAGAACCCAGTTTCGATGTACACGATTTGCTGGAAACCCGAGATCGAAAAGGTGTGGTAAATATTTTAAGAGTTGCAGACATTCAAAATAAGCCACAACTGTTCTCTACTTTTATGCTTTCACTTTTTGCTGAAATTTACATGACTTTTCCTGAGGAAGGCGACAGTGGAAGGCCAAAACTCGTTTTGTTTATCGACGAGGCACATTTAATTTTTGATGAATCTTCTAAAGCGCTGGTTTCTCAAATTGAAACCATGGTAAAACTCATTCGTTCCAAAGGAGTGGGAATTTATTTTATTACTCAAATTCCGGGGGATGTTCCGGAGAATGTACTTTCGCAGTTGGGACTAAAAATTCAGCATGCATTAAGAGGATTTACAGCTAAAGACAAAAAAGAAATCTCGAAAGCGGTAGAAAACTATCCGACAACCGAATTTTACAATGCTTCAGAATTAATTCAGAATCTGGGAATTGGAGAAGCTTTTGTGACTGCTTTAGACGAAAAGGGAATTCCTACCCCACTTGTTCAGACTTACTTAATTTCTCCTGAATCGAGAATGGATGTTTTGAGCGATTCTGAAATTTCAGACTTAACTTCAAAATCGGCTTTGGTTGCTAAATACGAAAACTCTGTAGACCGCGAATCTGCTTACGAAATTTTAGCCAAAAGAATGGAACAGGCAGTAGAAAATTCTGTATCTTCTCAAAAAACAAAACCCGTAAAAGAAGAGCCCGGAATGTTTGAACAAGTCATGAAAAGCAGCGCGGGAAGAACATTTGCAAATACATTAATGCGAGAAGGTGCGAAAGCTATTTTGGGAATGCTTGGTTTAGGAGGAAGAAAAAGAAGATAATCAGTTTACGGGGAATTTTATTATTTTAGCAGATTGCGTTAAAAAAACTGTCGGTTAAAAGGTTTGGTTTTTGATTGTTGTATTGTAAGATAAAAATAAATGTATTCAATTATAGATATAGAAAGTAATGGTGCAGGTTTCAGAAAAGAATGCATTATAGATATCGCCATTTATCGTTATGACGGTCACAAAATTGTAGATCAGTTTATTTCTCTGGTAAACCCCGAAAGCGATATTACTCCTTTTGTACAGAAACTTACCGGTATTACGCCCAAAATGGTGAAAACAGCACCGAAATTTCACGAACTGGCAAAAAGAGTGGTAGAAATTACTCAAAATACAACTTTAGTAGGACACAATATTGATTTCGATTACAGAATGTTGCGGCAATCGTTCAGCAGACTTGGCTACGATTTTAAAATCAACACCTTAGATACAATTCCTTTAGCTAAAAAACTGATTCCGGATGAAGCAAGTTATTCTCTTCAAAAGCTGGTAAAATCTTTGGGAATTCCGTTAACCAACGCTCACAGAGCAGATGGCGATGCAAGAGCTACTCTAGAGCTTTTTAAACTTCTTGTTTCTAAAGATACAGAAAATGAGATTATACAGAAGCAGCACGAAGAGAGCAACGCAAAGAACTACATCAACAAAATCAAAGAATTAACTCAGGATTTACCTCACGAAAAAGGATTTGTTTATTTTCAGAACAGCGATGGGAAAATTGTTCTATCCGACTATGTTCAGGATGTTAATAAATATTCCAAAAAACTGTTCAATTCCAAATCCAAAAAATGGGAAAAGGTACAAAATGATACAGAGCAGATTCATTTTGAACTTACAGGCTCTGATATTATTGCAAAACTGATGTTAAATTCTAAAGGAATTAAGAAAAGAGAAGTATTTCCTTATGGTTTATATTTTAGAAATCAGAAATATATTGTAGAAAAAAATAATCTGAATAAAGAAGAAAAACCTATTCTTAAATTCAAGGCTTTTACACAAGGAATGAAGGCAGTGCATTTCATCAACGAGAATGAGGAGTTCAAAACGCCAGAAAATCTTTCAAAAAAAATAGATTTTAGAAAAACAAATGAAATTTGGCTAGGATCAGGAAAAAAAATGGGAGAAAAACTTTTTATCGTTATTAAAAACGGAAAGCCAGAATCCTATGGTTTTTATGAACTTTTCACCCAAATTCAGACCTTGACTAAAGTTTCTAAACTGAAAATAGACTTACCACTTCCTGCTTCAGATTTAATTAGCGACCTGCAATTGGCTTTGCTTCGTGGTGATTTCGAAACACTTCCGTTACCACAATAAAAAATGTTATTGTTAGCATTTTTCTTTCATATAAAAAAGAAATAGTATTTTTGCTAAAATTAAACAGAGCAATGCAAAATTTTAAACAAAATAAAACCGGAAAAAAGGGAGCTGTAAAGTTCTCTAAGGTTTGGAATATTTAAAAGAGTAGCTTGCATAAAATAATCATTGCGGCAGACTCTTTTCGAAGAATCTGCCGTTTTTTATGTCAAAATGAAATTATGAATTCAAAAGATTTACTTAAGATTGCCAATGAATTTGGTACGCCGTTGTACGTTTACGACGCAGATTCGATTAAAGCTCAATACGAAACACTTTCTTCGTCTTTTCTAAAACACACTAAGTTTTTTTACGCAGCAAAAGCTTTAACCAACATCAATATCTTAAAGTACATCAAAAACTTAGGTGCTTCTTTAGATTGTGTTTCCATTAATGAAGTAAAACTTGGCTTAAAAGCAGGCTTCACCAAAGAAAAAATACTTTTCACTCCCAATTGTGTAGATTTAGCCGAAATTGAAGAAGCAATGCATCATGGAGTGCATATCAATATCGACAACATTTCAATTTTGGAACAGTTTGGGAATAAATACGGAAATTCTTATCCTATTTTTGTGAGAATTAACCCACACATTTATGCGGGAGGAAATCATAAAATCTCTACAGGACATATTGATTCTAAATTCGGAATTTCTATCCACCAAATGCGACACATTGAGCGTGTTATGAAATCTACGAACGTTAATGTTGAAGGTCTTCACATGCACACGGGAAGTGAGATTAAAGACCCTGAAGTTTTCATCCAAGCATTAGAAATCATGCTGGATTTAGCAGAAAATTTCCCCAATTTAAAATATCTGGATATGGGAAGCGGTTTCAAAATTCCTTATCAGGAAAGCGAACTGGAAACCGATGTAAAAACTTTAGGCAAAAAAGTAGAAAAAGTACTTTCGGAATACACTAAAACTACCGGAAGAAAGTTTGAACTTTGGTTTGAGCCGGGAAAATTTCTGGTAGGAAAAAGCGGTTATCTTCTAGTGAAAGCTAATGTAATTAAACAGACTACGGCGACCGTTTTCGTGGGAGTGAATTCGGGATTCAATCACTTAATTCGTCCGATGTTTTACGATTCTTATCATGAGATTGAAAACCTTTCTAACCCTAAAGGTGCCGAAAGAATATATACCGTTGTTGGAAATATTTGTGAAACCGACACATTTGCATGGGACAGAAAACTAAATGAAGTAAGAGAAGGCGATATTCTGGCTTTTCACACCGCAGGAGCTTATGGTTTTGAGATGAGTTCTAATTTCAATTCCCGATTAAAGCCTGCTGAAGTTTTATTTTTAGAGGGAAAAGCTCATCTTATCCGAAAAAGAGACGAATTTGAAGATTTACTGAGAAATCAGATAGAAGTTTTATAATTCAAGTTCAATAAAGATTTCAGGAACTTCATTATTTATAGTGAAGTTCTTTTTTGGCTCAATTTTTACTGTTCTTTTCAATAAGAATGATCATTTACTTTTAAAAAAATCTATATATGAAAACACTTACCTTTTTATTCGCTTTACTTACAGCAAATCTTGCATTTTCTCAGGTAATAGACGAAAGAGACGATTCTTTTATTATGGAAAACAATAAGAATCTCATCAAAATAGATATTAAAGAACCATTTATGCAGGTTGCAGTAAAAGGATGCAATAATTTTGAACCGGCAAGTTTCGAAGGAGGAGCTGCGGCTTACAAAGAAATCCTGTCCAAATACATGTATACTTATCTGAATTCCGATTTTTATACTCTATCCGGAGATTTTACTTTCACATTAACCATTGATGCTATGGGCAAGGTTGTAGATGTTACCGGAGAACCTAAAGTGCTGAACAGCGAAGTTTTCTTCGATGATATGCAGTATATAGTAAGACGAATTAAGAAAAACTGGAAACCCGCAATGTGCAACGGAGAACCTGTAAAATCTGAAATGAAATTAAAAATGAATTTCTCTTCTCTATCGGCAGATATGTAGAAAAAAACTATTGAAGTTTAAATTTTAGAAAATGAATAATTTTTAATATTCAAATTCCAAAAAATATATTGAGCTGTTGTACTTTTACGACAGCTTTTATTTTTCAACATGAATAGAATTATCATTTTCTCTTTAATGCTTTTTTCGGCAGCTGTAAGTGCTCAGATATTATATAAATACCCTAAAGATCAGGATTATTATGAAGGCGGCAGAGAAGCATTCTTCAAAGATCTTCAACAGATTACAGTAAATAACAATTACAAACCTTGTGATAAACAAGAGGCTTTAGCGATGAGATTTGTGGTATATCCGGACAATACCGTTAAATATGTAGCAGATGAGGACACAAAAGCCGTTGAAAACAACAAATGCCTCAAAGACAAAGTACTGAACGCCATTTCTCAGACAAAAAAATGGAAATCAGCCGAAGTTGATGGAAAAAAAGTACCCGCTATGTTTTTTGCCAGTTTCTCTGATGACTTGTTATTTAATAAGCCAAATGAACGTTCAGATTTCACTCTGCCGGTTTATATGTATAAAGATAAAGAAAGCGACATTATGAAATTTCGGGATAATTTTATCAAGTGCTTCGACAACAGCTATCGTTCTGATAATAATTATTCTTTCACAATTTATTTTGATGTTGATACCCATGGAGAAGCAACATTTTTCCACATTGATAATATTTCTAACTTAGACAAGTTTAACGAAATGGTAATTAAATGTGCCTCCAACACCAAAAAATCTTATTGGAAACCCGCATTATATAAAGGAATTCCTGTAAAACATTACTTTAAATTACCTGTTACCCTTAAGGTAAACTAATACCTCGGAAACAAAATTTCTCTCCTGCCATTCTGTCACAATATTTTGTATCTTTGCAAACTGAATTGATTTGAAATCTGATGCTTGATGTTTGAAATTGCCCAGCAGTTTAAACATCAAATCCTGAATTTTAAATCTCAAATTTTAAAGACCGTGCAGGAAAAATATATAGACGAAACTAAACAGGGCGAAGCTTTTGCCATAGCTGAAAAGGAAGGAAATTCCAAAAAATTATTTTTGGAAAGTTATGGTTGCCAAATGAATTTTTCAGATTCGGAAATTGTAGCTTCTATCTTAAACGAACAAGGTTACAACACAACGTTGAAAGTAGAAGAAGCAGACCTGATTCTTCTTAACACCTGCTCCATTCGTGAAAAAGCTGAGCAAACTGTTAGAATGCGTCTTTCACAGTTCAAAAACCTGAAAAAAGAGCGTCCGAGCATGACGGTTGGCGTTTTAGGATGTATGGCAGAAAGACTTAAAACTAAATTTTTAGAGGAAGAGCAACTTGTTGATTTAGTTGTAGGTCCCGATGCATACAGAGATTTACCCAATCTTTTAAAAGAAACCGAAGACGGAAGAGATGCCATTAATGTTATCCTTTCTAAAGAAGAGACCTATGCAGACATCAACCCGGTTCGTTTAGGCGGAAACGGCGTTACAGCTTATGTTACCATCACAAGAGGCTGCGATAATATGTGTACTTTTTGTGTAGTTCCTTTCACAAGAGGCCGAGAAAGAAGCAGAGATCCGCATTCTATTCTTGAAGAATGCAAAAGCCTTTCGGAAAGCGGATATAAAGAAATTACATTATTGGGGCAAAACGTAGATTCTTATTTATGGTACGGTGGCGGTCCTAAAAAAGATTTTGAAAAAGCCTCTGAAATGCAAAAAGCAACGGCAGTAAATTTTGCTCAATTGCTGGATTTGGTTGCTAAAGCTGTTCCGGAAATGAGAATCCGTTTTTCTACATCCAATCCGCAGGATATGAGTTTAGAGGTATTCAGAATGATGGCGAAGCATGACAACATTTGTAAATATGTACATTTACCTGTACAAAGCGGAAGCAACGCAATGTTGGAAGCGATGAACAGACAACATACCCGTGAAGAATATTTAGATTTAATAAAAAAAGCAAAAGAAATCGTTCCCGAAGTGGCTTTCTCCCAAGATATGATTGTAGGTTTCTGCAACGAGTCTGAAGAAGATCATCAAGATACACTTTCTTTAATGAAAGAGGTTGAATATGATTACGGATATATGTTTGCGTATTCAGAAAGACCAGGAACTCCCGCACACAAGAAAATGGAAGACAACATTCCTGCAGATGTTAAACAGAGACGTTTGGCAGAAGTAATTGCTTTGCAGGGAGAATTATCCAGAAAGCGAATGAAGTCTTATGTAGGAAAATCTCATCAGATTTTAATTGAAGGAATTTCTAAAAAGAATAAAAACCAATGGAAAGGAAGAAATTCTCAAAATGCCGTTTGTGTATTCGATATGCTTGAAGGACAGAAAATTGGTGACATTGTGGATGTTTTTGTTTTTGATAATACACAGGGCACACTTTTAGGGGAAACCGTAAAGTAAAAATTTCGGATGAAAAACGCTCTGTTTCTTTTATTTTTAATTCCACTCTTCAGCAATTGTCAGACAGATAAAACCGCTGTTTCGAAATATCCTGCTCATGTGGGAAATGTAGAATGGGATAAAAAATTAGATGATCCAAATTTTAAGAAATATTTATCCGAAGGATCTTATTCTTATCAGTATTATAGCGGAGGTTCATCGGGTATTCAGTACAAAGGAGAGAAATTAGAAATTCTCCGAAAGTTTGAGAAAGAAAACATACATAGTTCAAAAGATGTTAACGGCTATGTTACCATAAGATTTGTTGTAAATTGTGAAGGAAAATCCGGAATCTTCAGAATGAAGCAGATGGATGAAAATTACAAGGAAACACAGCTGGATTCGAAATTAACATCCCAAATTCTTTCTTTTTCTAAAAATCTAAATGGCTGGATTCCCAAAGAGATAGACGGAAAAAAAGTAGATTATTACCAATATTTAACCTATAAAATAGAGCATGGAAAAGTTTCAGAAATACTACCTTAGCCTTCTCGTACTGGTTATTTATTCTAATCTTCAGGCACAGGTTAACTGCAATACAATGCAGAATGACAACTGTAAAAAGGCCTGCGAGATGTATAATTATTGGGAAGAATATGGGCAGGGAACCCAAGAATCTCAGGAAGGTTTTGATGAAGCAATAAAACTATGTCCCACATTTTCTAATTTATATAAAGAAAAAGCAGTTCCTTATCTTAAAAACGGAGATTTTATCTCTTGGAAAATACTAATAGATAAAGCTGTAAATCTCGACCCTAAAATGAATTTAGGCTACAGAGGTTGGTGCAAATACCAGTTTCTGAGAGATTACAAAGGAGCTATTGAGGATATTGAGGCTTTAGAAAAATTATATCCCAATGGTTATTTAGGCTATTCTCAAAATGGAGATTACGAATTGCATATTGCAAAAGCGATTTGCTATTCCGCTTTAGGGCAAAGAGAAAAAGCGGTCTCGATTATAGAAAACCGGTTGGCGAAAAAAGACCATACGGTTGGTTTTTACGATTATTACCAATTGGGAGTTACCTATTTTGAGCTCGGAAAATACGATAAAGCCTTAGAAAATTTCGAAAAGCAAAGCAAACAAAATGATTTTGCCGAAAATATATATTATAAAAGTAAAGTTTCGAAAATCAGAAATAAAGATTATTTAGATTTAAAAAAGTTAGCTTTAAAAAGCTATGACGAGGGTAAAACCATGAAAGATGGCTATACTCATCACTTCAACAAAGTTTACAGAGCTCAGATTGAAGAGCTGTAAAAATTTAAATCTAAAAAAATCAAAATTATGAGCAACGAGCTTCAAAATATAAAAAACCGCTTCGGAATCATCGGGAATTTCCCTGCATTAAACCGAGCATTAGAAAAAGCAATACAAGTAGCACCAACCGATATTTCGGTACTTGTAATTGGAGAAAGTGGTGTGGGAAAAGAATTTATCCCAAAAATCATTCATTCAGAATCCAAAAGAAAACATCAGCCTTACATTGTGGTAAACTGTGGTGCAATCCCGGAAGGAACTATTGATTCCGAATTATTCGGTCACGAAAAAGGGGCATTTACAGGAGCTACGGCAACCAGAAAAGGATATTTTGAGGTTGCCGATGGCGGAACCATTTTTCTTGATGAAGTGGGCGAACTGCCTTTGCAAACCCAGGTGCGTTTACTGAGAGTTTTAGAAAGCGGAGAATTTATGAAGGTAGGATCTTCTCAAATTCAGAAAACCAACGTAAGAATTGTTGCTGCAACGAACGTGAATATGATGAAGGCAATTCAGGATGGGCGTTTCCGTGAAGATCTATTTTACCGTCTGAACACCGTGCAGATAGATATGCCGCCTTTGAGAGAAAGAAAAGGAGATATCCATTTACTTTTCAGAAAATTTGCGATAGATTTTGCCGAAAAATACAGAATGCCGGAGCTTGAACTGGAGCCAAGTGCCGTTCATTACATTGAAAATTATTCTTTCCCAGGAAATGTGCGCCAGCTGAGAAATCTGGTGGAGCAAATGACAGTAGTGGAAAGAGACCGAAAAATCTCTGTTGAAAAGCTTGCGGAATACATCCCGATGGATGCACATCTACCAATGGTAGTTACGCAACCCAATACCCCGAAGCAAAATGATTTTGGAAGTGAAAGGGAAATCATGTACAAAATTCTCTTCGATATGAGAAACGATATAAATGATTTAAAATCCTTAACTTCGGAACTCATTAAGAACAGAGGCAATTCGGATCTGAGCAATCAGGAGAAAAATCTAATCAGCAGAATTTATACTCCTGAAGCAACTCCTCAGACGGCAAGTCCCAACTCTTTATTATACTTTGAAAATAATAATAACGTAAGCAGTCAGAATCTTCAGAATCCTACAATTATTTCGAATCCTGAAGATTCTTACGAGGATTTTGAGGGTATTGAAATTGAAGAAAACAAGCCGGAATCTCTATCTTTACAAAACAATGAAAAAGATTTGATTGTAAAAGCTTTAGAGAAGCACAACGGCAGAAGAAACCGTGCTGCAGACGAACTTGGAATTTCGCAACGAACCTTGTATAGAAAAATAAAACAATATAATCTGGAAGAATAAAAATTTAATTTTATGAATACACACATTACGGCTAAGCCCATCGATTTTAAGTTTGGTGACTATATCAGTAAAGGATTTGATTTATTGAAAAATAATTATGGGGCAGTTTTTTTGGGTTTTCTTACAACAATAGTTATGAGTATCATTCCTTTTTGTGGTCTTTTAGCTCTTGGAAATTATCACAAATATTTAAGAAAAATAAGTAAGAACCAGAATGCAGCCGCAGGTGAAATATTTGATTTTAAGGATTTTATGCCCTACTTCATTTTGCAATTAATCATCTTAGCTGCAGTATTTGTAATGTATATTCCCATAATTATTATTATAGCGATAACTGGTGGAGTTAATGAATATTATAACGGCGGAGGTTCAAGCTTTCCGTTCATCTTATTTCCCCTGATGGCGATTATGATCTTCTTTTTATATTATCTTTTGCTTAAAGCTTTTTATATCGTTCCTTTGATAAGTCTTAAAGGTATTACTGATATTAAAACTGCATGGAATACTTCTAAAGTAATGACTAAAGGTAATTTAATCATGATTTTATTATTCAGTTTTGTTATAAGTTTTTTATCTCAAATTGGAATTTTAGCTTGTGGTATTGGTGTTTTTTTCACCTTACCTTTAATATATACATGCAATCATATTGCCTACGAAGATGCTCTTCAGCAGATTGAATATGATGAAATTAAAGAAATAGGTACACAAGAATTATAATAAAATGAATACGCTCAAAAATCTTTTAATTTTAATGGTATCTGTAGGGTTACTCAATTCCTGCTACACCTTTACAGGTTCTTCTCTGAAAGATGAAAAAACAGTTCAGATTAACGAGTTTCCCAACAATGCAGCTTTGGTAAATCCTGCATTATCTCAGCAATTTTCTACGGATATTCAGAACAGGTTTTTACAGCGTACCACTTTAAAAGGAACCAAAACGAATCCCGATATTTTAATTGAGGGTGAAATTACAGATTACGGAATTACTCCTACAACCATTAGTTCTTCAACGCAGCAGACCAGTGCGGGAACTATACAACAATCTCAGAATAAGCTTACGATTACTGTAAAAGTGCGTTACGAAAACAAACTGCATTCTGAATTAAGTTTTGAAAGAACCTATGTGGATGAAGCCGTTTTCAACAGTAACTTATCCCAGAGCCAGATCGAAACTTCTCAGGTAAAACTGGTAACAGACAGAATTATTAATAAAATTTTCAACGACATTGTCGCTAACTGGTAAGATAATGAATAACAGAGTTTTAGAATTATTAAAAAATCCAAAAATTATTCAGCCAGAAGATTTGAATCTTTTGAAAGAAGAAATTAATTCTTTTCCTTACATTCAGAATATCCGTGCATTGCATTTGTACGGAGTTCATCTTTTCGATAAAGAAAACTACCAGAAAGATTTATCTACCACGGCTGCCTATACAACAGACAAGAAAATTCTCTATCAGCTAATTAACGGAAAGCCACAGCCAAAACAGGAAATTCAGACAAAAGAAATTCCGGTGGAAGATATTAAAGAAACTGAGAACATTCTACCACAGGAAGAAAAACCTGCAAAACATGATTACGAAGCGGTTTCCGAGTCTTTAATTACCCCTAAAGCTGAAATAAAGACAGTTATTGTAAACGGAGAGCGAAACAGAATTTTATATGAGGGAGAAGAAAATTTCCTGAATGAAGAAAATTCCGAAAAAATAGATTTAGAATCTACCATAGAATCTGGCGTAATTGTTACCCAAAAGGCAGAAAGTTCTCCAATTTCATCATCAACTGAAGAAATTATTGTTGATAAAAAAGAAGAAGAATTACCTGAAGAAAACGAAACTGAAAAGAAAGATTCTGAAAAATTTAATGAAAATTCTATCACAGAAAATCTTAACATAGAAACGGTAATTGATGAAAGCACAATAATTTCTGAAAAAGTTTCGGAAGAAATAGATAATGAAGCCGAAACCAGCTTTATAGAAACCGAACCTTTTGAGCCTCAAAAAAAGAATGTAGAAGATGTTGAGGAAATTCATGTAGAAAAAGAAGAAGCCCAAGAACCGCTGAATGCAGAAACTATTGTTGATGAGGATAAAATAGAGAGTCCGAAAGTTGAAGAAGAAATTCAGGACGATTCTCAGCTAAGTTTTCACGGAACAGAATCTTTCTTTCCAAATGTGAAAATTGAAACTGCTCAACCCAATCAAGAGGTAAAAACTGAAGAGAAAAAACCTTCTGCCAATAAATACGAAGATGAAATGCGCCGTCTGATTGAAGAGGTTGAAAAAAAGATGAAATCTCAAAAAAAGACAGAAACGGAGACGGATAAAGAAGAAAGCATTTTACATTCCGGAAACGAAATCAGTTTCTCTGAAACTCAAGATTTTGTTGTTGATTTTTCGCCGAAAGAGGAAAAAGAAGACGTAATTGAAGAGCCTTCAACAGAAGAAATTTCTTCGGATAGTAATAAAATTGACGAAGAACCTATTGCAAATACTTCCTGGAAACCCATGAGTCTTGAAAGCAGTTTGCCCGATTCTTTAATAGATAAAAAAGAGAGTCAAGAAAAGACCGTTGAAAAGATCATTCCAGAAGAGAAAACCTCTGAAATTACTCCAAATAAAAGTATAGTGGAAGAGCAACCTCAGATTTCTAATGAAGCAAAAGAGGAAACGGCTGAAGAAGAGAAAACTTTAGACGAAAAAGAAACTGAGAGTGAAGCTCCTGTAATGAATGTTTCGTTTTTCGGATCTGAAATCTCTTCATTGCCTATCAATAACAAGAAAAATGCTGAAGAAAGCGTTGCTCTAAAAGAGGAACCTCTAAAAGAAGAATCTGTAAAGAAAACGGAATCGATTGACAGTAATGTTCCGGGCTTCATCAATACGTGGCAAAGCTGGCTTAAAATAGACCGTACAGAAGAAATTTTAAAAGATAAAACAGCAACAAAAAATAAAGCTATTGAATCTTTTATAGAAAACAACCCAAAAATCAGCCAATTAAAAGATGAAGTAAGTTTTACGGTAAAAGAGAAAACGGACGATATTTCTCATTTGATGACCGAAACTCTCGCAAACCTTTATATTGAACAAAAGCTGTATACTAAAGCGATAAACGCTTTTCAGGCACTTATCCAAAAGCATCCCGCCAGAAAAGATTATTTTGAAGGTAAAATCCAGGAAATAAAGGATAGCAGAGGAAAAAACTAAGAGTAAATTTATTACCAGAATAAAAATGAAGCCCGAAATTAATAATTTCGGGCTTCTTTAATCAAATCGATATGCAAAGGTTGAATATCCAATAAAAATATAGCTGCATGATGATCATCATCATTTATCAGCCATCAATAATACTTAGGAAAGCAGCTTTTTAGCCATTTCGGAAATACTTTTTCCATCAGATTTTCCGGCTAAATTTTTTGAAGCTATTCCCATAACTTTACCTAAATCTTTTACAGATTCGGCTCCGACTTCAGCAATAATTGCTTTCATTTCGGTTTCCAGCTCTTCAGCAGAAAGCTGTTTAGGTAAAAACTGCTCTATCACTTTCATCTGAGCTTCTTCTACTTCCGCAAGATCGTTTCTTCCCTGTGCAGCAAACTGATCAAAAGAATCTTTACGCTGCTTTACCATTCTCTGAAGAATGGCAATTTCCTGTTCTGCAGAAACTTCTGCTCCTAAAGCTTCTGTTTTTAATAATAATATTTGAGATTTTACAGCACGAAGAGAGTCCAAAGCTATTTTATCTTTAGCTCTCATTGCTGTTTTAATCGCTTCGTTTATGGTATTTTCTAAACTCATAATTTTTGTATTAATGTAAAAAGTACAATGTATTTATGATTAAAATATAAAACGATTCTGATATATCGTAAATACATTTTACGTAAATACATGAGTACAATTCTTAATCTACATCTTTATTTAAAAATCTGTTTTCTCTAATCTGCATATTTCCGTTGTTATCAGAAAGATACGTGTTGATGTTTTGGTCTGATGCGTTACTTCCGTCTATAGAAATATTTTTTCTCTTGAAAGCCGGTACAGATTCAAAATCATTAACTACATCGAAATTTTGGTAACGGGAATTAAACTCTTTCAGTTTATTTCTTCTTTCCGTTACACGCTCCTGATCTGCAGGTTTGCTTACAAAAGTAAATTCGCTTTCTGTCTGGACAGATGTTTCAGAATGGAACTCTACAGTATTTTTTGGCTCTTCTTTTACTTCGAAAGTGTTCTGAACTTCTACCGTTTTTTCTTCAATGATACTTGTAAAAGTTTCTACTTCATTTTTTGGCTGTCCAAAATCATTTTTCGGTTCGTTTACGGGCTCATTTACAGTGAAGCTGAATTCTACAGGCTTTTCATCGGAATACACTCTGGAAAAATCATTGCTTTTTGGCTCTTCTTGTTTATTTTCAAAATCGAATGTGAAAGATTGGGTTTCCAAATCGTTATCTGCTTCTTCATCAAAAGAAAAAAGATTGTAGGCATCATCCTGAGAATCATCACCTTTCCAACTTTGAGCCGGATTATCTATTGTATCGTGATCTCTGTCTGAAAATTTGACTTCTGTTTTTACATCTTCATCCTCAACAATCATTTTTTTTTCATTGGAAGAAACCTTGAATTGTGGTGTATCCTGCTCTTCATCGTCTAATCTGAAAAGATTTTTTCCTCCAAAATCATATCCCTGCTCCACTTCTGTTTCTCTTTCTTCTTTTGTTTTGAAAGGCGAAGTTTTTGGTGCATCCAATGCATCATTCAAACCTATTCTGATTTTTTCAGTAGGTCCGGCAAATTTTTTATTATCATTAGAAAACCCCGTTGCAATAACCAATACGCTTACTGCATCGCCCAATTCTTCATCTGCACCTACACCAAAGATAATATCCGCAGTGTTTCCTGCTTCTTTCTGAATATAATCCATGATAATACCGATTTCGTCCATAGTAGCTTCTTCGGCACCACTTCGGATTAATAAGAGTACATTTCTTGCTCCGGTAATTTTGTTGTCGTTCAATAATGGAGAATCTAATGCTTTTCTTACCGCTTCTTCAGCTTTATTTTCGCCTGAAGCCATTCCTGTCGACATTAATGCCGTACCGGAATTCTGAAGCACAGATTTAGCATCTCTAAAGTCAATATTCACATCAAAATAACCTGTAATAACTTCTGCCATTCCTTTTGCGGCATTTGTTAAAACTTCATCGGCTTTCGAGAATCCCTGTTTAAAGCCTAAATTCCCGAACTGCTGTCTTAATTTATCGTTATTGATGACAATTAGAGAATCAACATTATTTCTCAGTTTTTCAAGACCATTTTCTGCCTGCTCCAGTCTTCTTTTCCCTTCAAAACTGAAAGGTACGGTAACAATTCCTACCGTAAGAATCCCCATATCTTTGGCAACTTTGGCAATTACGGGAGCGGCTCCGGTTCCGGTTCCACCGCCCATTCCTGCAGTAATAAAGACCATTTTGGTGTTTTGTCCCATGGCTGCTTTAATGTCTTCTATACTTTCAATAGCAGCTTTCTCTCCTACTTCAGGATCTGCTCCTGCTCCAAGACCTTCTGTAATGGTAACTCCCAACTGTACTTTGTTGGAAACAGGGTTATTGTCTAAAGTTTGGGCATCTGTATTGCAGATAACGAAATCTACACCGTGAATTCCTTTTTCGTACATGTGCTTCAGCGCATTGTTACCGCCGCCACCTACACCGATTACTTTTATAATTGATGAATTTCCTTTTGGCAAATCAAATGAAAATCCTTGTGTACCTATATTTTCCATGCTTTATTTTTTTATAATTGATAATTGATTAATGATATTTGATAATCATTGATCGCATATCATTCATCATTTATATTTTTATTCTACTTCTTCAAAGAATTTTTTTACTTTCTCCATTAAAGACTGTCCAAATGTTGGTTTAGACGGTTTTGCAGGCTGCTGAACCTTCACTTCCGCTTTCATTTCATCTACAGCAACAATCTGTTGGGAAACCGTAGTTTCGTTTATTGTTTGCTGCTGTTCTTCTGCTTTAGCTTCAACCTTGGTTTCAATAATTTCTTCAATAACGCTAGTTTTCTTATCTCTGATTTTCAAACTCTCCATTAGCAACCCGATTGAAGTGGCAAATTCCGGCCCTTTAAGATACTGATTTTTATCGTTGGCAATATACTCATTTGCAAAACCAATTCTACTATCGAATCCTGTGGTATAATTTGCAAGCTGACGAAGATGTTTCAGATTAGAACCACCACCGGTAAGTACAATTCCTGCAATCAGTTTTTTCTTTTGTTCGAAGGCACCATAAGCTTTTAATTCGGTGTTCACCATTTCTAGAATCTCCTCAACTCTTGCATTAATAATCTGTGCTAAAGTTTTAAGAGAAATTTCTTTATCCGGTCTTCCGTGAAGCCCCGGAATGGTAACAAATGTACTGTCTTTCTCCAATTCCGGAACCGCTGAACCAAATTTTACCTTTAATTGCTCTGCATGTTTTTCTATGATTGAACAGCCTTCTTTAATATCTTCGGTAATAATTCCTCCACCATAAGGAATTACACAGGTATGACGGATAATATTATCTTTAAAAATAGCAATATCTGTAGTACCACCACCAATATCTACAATGGCAACTCCTGCTTCTTTTTCTTCTTTGGTTAAAACAGCTTCTGAAGATGCCAAAGGCTCCAAAGTAAGTGCTTCCATCTCTAAACCGGCTTCTCTTACACATCTTGCGATATTTCGGATGCTTCCCATTTGTCCTACAACCACATGGAAATTGGCTTCCAAACGTTTTCCGTGCATACCAACCGGCTCCTGAATTTCTCCTTCAGAATCTACCTTATATTCCTGAGGAAGAACATGGATAATTTCTTCTCCCGGAAGCATAACCAGTTTTTTAACCTGATCTTTTAACGCTTCTATATCATCATCGGTAATAAATTTATCCGGATGTTCTCGCATAATGTAATCGGAATGCTGCAAAGAACGGATATGTTTACCTGCAATTCCTACTGTTACTTTCTTTATGGGAACACCTGCGCTAGACTGTGCTTCGGACACAGCCGCTTTAATTGAATTAATAGTCTGCGAAATATTATTCACAATCCCTTTGTGTACTCCAAGACTTTTGGCTTTACCAACACCGAGAACTTCTATTTTCCCGTGTGCATTCCTCCTTCCGACAATGGCGACAATTTTTGTTGTCCCAATGTCCAGACCTACTGAATACTCTTGATTTTCCATTGCTTATATTGATTTGATTTTTTTATTCTATTTTAACTTTTCCTTTTGGCTTTACCGTAGATTTTTTTTCTTTCGGTTTTGCTTCAGTTTTAGGCTTTGCAGCCGTTTTGGGTTTTTCTTTTTCTTTTGCTTTCGGAAGTGTTGAACTTACCTTCTTCTCTTCCTTTTTGATACTTATTTCAGGTTTTTTTTCCTGAAGTGAAGTTGCAACGGGAACTTTTGCCAAATCTTTGTGCCCAGCTTTCAGAATACTGTCGTTCTCTTTAAAATAAGGATTTAGCGTAGTTACTATCTGGTTCTGATATTTTACAGAAATCATTTTATATTTCTGCGGATCCTGATAAACCAGATATTTTTCTACAAATGTTTTAAATCCTTTTACTTTAAAATCTATATTATCTAAATCTCCAATTTCCACTTTGTAATTTCCTTCACTGGTAAGAAGGTTGTAATCGTCATTATTATCTCTGGAAATCCCGATAAAATATTTTTTACTGAATTCATCCTTATCAATTTTCTCTACCAGTTCTGCCAGTTTTTTATATTCTTCTTTACCGACATTGCCCGTTACCAACATACAGGGATGAGAATAGGTTTTTGAAATCGGAAACTCTACCCCTTTTTCGTCTACATAAAAATCTTTTCCGTTTTTATTCAGTCTGAAAACCGGAACTCTCTGTTTAATGTCTAAATTGAGTTTTCCATTCAAGTTAAGATAAACATTTGCACTGTCTACCGCAGGGAGTGCATTAATCTTCTTTTCCAGCTCTGGAATGTTAAGATCTCCAACTTTTCTTGAAGGATTTTCTTTATTTACAATCTCACGGATGTCTTTTTCATCAATAAAATATACCGGAGTTTTCTCATTCATTTTTACAGATATTTTATTGTCTGTAATCTTCTGACTGCTGAATTTCTTCAACGAGAAACTTAGCAGAAAACCAAGAATGATTACTGTAATGGCAATTTTTAATATTCTGTATTTATTTTTCATATTTCCTGTACAATGTAAAAAGTACAATGTACCTATGTATTTGTTTTATTATTTTTTTATAAAATTTCTCTACGCTGTACTTTCTATACTACAGTTTGCATAGAGCTTAACCATTCACAAATCGGATCATATAGTGTATCTATATTTCCTGCCCCTACCGTGAGCAAAATATCAAAATCTTTCTCTTTTATCTTATTGAAAGCATCGGATAAGTTTGAAATTTCTTTTTTATCCAAAGTCACTTTTTCCAGCAGCCAATCTGAAGTGATCCCCTCAAAATTCTCCTGAAGTTCTCTTGCCGGATAAATATCAAGCAAAATTAATTCTTCGGATTTACTCAGGCTTTCAGCAAATCCATCTGCAAAATCTCTGGTTCTGCTGAATAAATGCGGCTGAAAAACCACCAATAATTTTTTATCCGGGTAAAATGTTTTTATTGAACCTACCACCGCATCTATTTCTGTGGGATGATGTGCATAGTCATCAATATAAATTTTTCCACTAGGATAAATATGTTTGGTATATCTTCTTTTAATTCCTTTAAAATTGGCAATCGCCTTCTTCAAAGTTTCAAAATCTACTCCTAAATTGTACAAAATAGCAATGGCAGCCGTTGCGTTTTCTACATTATGAATTCCCGGAATTTCCCACACAAAATCTTTTACTGTTTCTGTCGCCGTATGAAAATCAAAATAAATCTTATCATGATCCATCCTCAAATTATCCGAAAAATAATCTGCTTTTTCATTTACTGCATACGTATTATGTGCTCTTCCGATTTCAATTCCTTTTCTTACAAAAAGCTTTTTATCTTCAGGAACCAAAGCCGCAAACTGTCTGAAACCTTCCTCAATGGTATTTTTGTCGCCGTAGATGTCCAAATGATCTGCATCTATTGACGTAATTACCGCCCAATCCGGAGAAAGATTGAGGAAGCTTCTGTCATATTCATCAGCTTCAACTACAGAATACCGATTTCCATTATAAAGAAAATTCGATTTAAAATTCTCGGATATTCCACCTAAAAAACATGAAAACGGCAAATCTGCTTCTTTACACAAATGCGAAACCAAAGTGGAAGTGGTGGTCTTACCGTGGGTTCCTGCAACTGCGATGCAATCTGTATTTTCTGTAATTAAACCTAAAACTTTTGCTCTTTTTAAAACTTCAAAATGATTTTCATTAAAATAGTCTAAAATCCCCAGTTTTTTAATTGCCGGTGTATAGATGACCAATGTATTTTCTTTCTGAAGGGATGTGATTTTAATATCAATAACATCTTCAAAAACAATATCAATTCCCTCATTCATTAAAGTCTGAGTGAGTTTGGTGTTGGTCTTATCATAGCCTAAAACTTTTTTGCCCGAGGCATGGAAATAGCGCGCCAAAGCACTCATCCCGATACCTCCGATTCCAACGAAGTAAAAATTTTGATATGTTTCTAAATTGTTCATTTTCTTTGTATTAATGTATTCTGTAAAATGTATTAATGAAGTCATAAATGCATTTTACATTGTACTTTTTACAGTTTTTTTAAAATCTCATCTACAATCTCTTTTGCCGCATTTGGTTTGGCAAAATATTTCAGATTTTCAGACATTTCTTTTCTTACATTTTCATTTTCGCAGATTTCTGATAAAGTAGTCCAGAATTTTTCTTTCATTTCTGAATCTTTAACCATTCTTGCTGCATTTTTTTCAACCAGATTCATTGCATTTTTGGTTTGATGATCTTCCGCCGCAAAAGGGTAAGGAACCAGCAAAACAGGTTTCTGTGCCACTGCCAATTCTGAAATGGCAATCGCTCCGGCTCTCGAAACAATGACATCTGCAGCAGAATAGGCAGTTTCCATATCTTTGATGAATTCTTTCAACTGAATGGAAGCTGGAAGCTGGAGATAAGAAGATAAATCTTTATAGTCCAAGGTTCCGGTTTGCCAGATCAATTGATAGCCTTTTTCTTTCAGGTTTTCTAAATTGAGTTTCCAGCCGTTGTTTAATGTTCTTGAACCTAAAGAGCCGCCCACCGATAAAATTGTAAGTTTATCCTTATCCACTCCCAATTTTTCTTTTGCCTGATCGGTTTCCTGCATTCCCGAAACAATATTCTCCCGAATAGGATTTCCAAGGAAAAAAACTTTTGAAGTGGGAAAGAATTTCTCCATGTTCGGATAAGCCGTAAAAACTGCTTTTGCTTTTTTTCCGTTGGCCATATTGGTTTTCCCCGGTAAGGAATTCTGCTCCTGAATAAAAGTAGGAATTCCCATTTTTGCAGCCATAAACAATGCCGGACCGCTTGCGAAACCTCCGGTTCCAACTGCGAAATCTGGTTTAAAACTTTTTATAATTTTTTTAGCTTTAAGCAAACTCGAAATAAGTTTGAATGGCAAGCCAATATTTTTAAGCAAATTTCCTCTGTCGAAACCTGCGATATTTAATCCTTCTATTTTATAGCCGGCCTGCGGAACTTTTTCCATTTCCATTTTCCCGTTGGCTCCGATGAACAAAAATTCTGCATCGGGAAATCTTCTTTTGATTTCGTCTGCAATAGCGATTGCCGGGAAGATGTGTCCTCCTGTTCCGCCTCCGGATAACAATACTTTTAGTTTTTTGTTCATACTTTTTTATTATTGATAAATGATTATTGATAAGCGATACGAGAATCAATTATATAATATTATTCATCATTTATAACTTATGCTATATCGTTTATTTCTGCTACGCTTTGTTTTTTCCCCAACCCTTCTTCATCATAAATCTGAATTCTTGAACTTATATTCAAAATAATTCCCAACTGAATATAAGTAACCAACATAGATGTTCCTCCATAACTTATCAGTGGCAGCGGTTGTCCCGTAACCGGTATTAGATTTACCGCAACGGCTATGTTTACAGCCAATTGGGTAAAAATCATCACACCGAGACTCAGAACGAGCAATGAGCCAAAAAATGCAGGCATTTTACTGGCAATCATTACAATTCTTACAATCATAATGAGGTACATACTGATAAGAAATCCGGCTCCAATGAGCCCATATTCTTCAACAATAACTGCAAAAATAAAGTCTGATGCAGATTGTGGAAGCATTTGTTTCAGTGCAGATTTTCCAGGACCCATCCCCGTAATTCCACCATGAACAATAGCTGCTTTTGCCTGCATAACCTGATAGTTTTTTGCCTTAACACTTTCATCATCAACATCTGCAGATTTTGCCTTGCTGGAAGTAAATGTTTCTATACGGCTCATCCATGTATGAACACGGTTTCCACCAATAATGTTGGTATTTAAGGCAATAAATAAAAACAGCATAATAGCAACAAAGGATGCAGAGATAAATCCTGCAATATACTTCCAGTTGAGCTGCCCGATAACCAAAACGATTACCGATACCATTAAAATCATCAATGCAGTAGAACCATTGTCTTTTGCCACCAAAACGAAAACGAGCAATATGGGACCGAAAATGTACAGTACATTCTCAATAGGCAGTCTTTCTCTCGTTATTTTCTTAGTTAAATATCTGCACAAATAAATAATCAGCATTAAAAAAGCAAAAGACGAAGGCTGAAAAGAAATGGGTGTCCCCGGTATTTTGAGCCATCTTGAAGCACTCGCTCCATCAATAGTTTGACCGGTAAACATAGTAACAATCAGCAAAATAACCATAAGCCCAAGCATAATAGTGCTGAGCTTGCCCATATACTCATATCTTACAGTCCCTACCAGTCTCATGATTCCTAATCCTAAGATTACAAAAAACATGTGCTTCATTACGTGACCGGTTGTGGTTCCGTTATTAACAATATATTCTAAGTTTGAACTGGCAGAATATACCGGGAAAATAGAGAAAATGGAGATCACAAGAATGACCATCCAAAGTACTTTATCGCCCTTTAGAAATTCGAATCTGCTTTCTGTATTCTGTTCGTTCATATTTTTTTTTTTTTGGGGGGGGGGTGGAAAATATTTTACACACCCGAAATTTTACAATTATTTTACAATTATTTTAAAACTTGTTCTTTAAACTGTTGTCCTCGGTCTTCATAGTTTTTAAACAGATCAAAACTTGCACAACATGGTGACAGTAAAACCGTATCTCCGCTTTTAGCCAAAGATTTTGAAACCTCTACCGCTTCCTGCATACTGGATGTACTGTAGATTAACTCTTTTTTATCTTTAAAGAAATCTATAATTTTTTGATTATCAATTCCTAAACAGACAATAGCTTTTACTTTTCTTTTCACCAGATCTTCCACCTCTGTATAATCATTTCCTTTGTCGGTTCCGCCTACAATCCAAATGGTGGGATTTTTCATGCTTTCCAGAGCATAATACGTTGCATTGACGTTGGTTGCCTTACTGTCGTTAATGAATTTTACACCATTAATTTCAGTTACAAATTCTAATCTGTGCTCAACTGCCTGAAATGTCATTAATGAATTTCTGATACTTTCATTATTGATTTGCAATATTTTACCGGCAATAGAAGCGGCTAAACTATTGGCAACATTATGGTTTCCCAACAAAGAAAGCTCATCTATTTTCATAGAAAACTCATCTTTCAGTTTTACCACAATTTTATCTTCTTCTACAAAACCTCCTTCCGGGAGTTTTTCGTTTGTAGAGAAAGGAATCATTTTCGCTTTAACTTCAAATTTTTCCAGAATGCTTTTACTCATTTCGTCATCTTTATTATAGATGAAAAAATTATCATTTTCCTGATTTTCAGTTATTCTGAATTTTGCCAATGCATATTCTTCGTAGTTGTAATTGTACTGATCCAAATGATCTTTAGACAAATTCAGCAGCAGAGAAATATACGGTCTGAAGTTCTGAATATCATCCAGTTGGAATGAACTTACTTCCAACACATAATAATCGTGGTTTTCATCCGCCACCTGCTTTGCGAAACTGTAGCCAATATTTCCTCCAAGACCAACATTAAGTCCATCATTTTTCAGAATATAGTAAATGAGTGACGTTGTTGTAGTTTTTCCGTTACTACCGGTAATGGCAATTATTTTGGCATCTGTAAATTCTGAAGCAAATTCAATTTCAGAGGAAAGTCTTATTCCTTTTTCATGAATTTTATGGATAATGTCTGCTTTTTTAGGAATTCCAGGGCTTTTTATAATCCAGTCTGCATGGAGAATTTGTTCTTCATCATGGTTTTCCTCTTCAAAATCGATATCATTTTCTGCTAAAAACTGTTTGTACTGATCTTTAATAGCTCCCTTGTCTGAAAGAAATACTTCCAGACCTTTCTTTTTAGCTAAATAAGCAGCACCACAACCGCTTTCGCCTCCTCCTAAAACAACTATTTTCATAAATAATCTTTTTGTAAAATGTAATTGTAAAACGTACGATGTATTCTTATTTTTCTACATTCATACTTTTTACTTATTACATGATTTTATCTCATCTTCAATGTAATGAGACATACAATTGCCAACATAACTCCTATAATAATCATCCTATTAACGATTTTACTCTCGTGAAAACCTTCTTTCTGATAATGATGATGCAAAGGAGACATTTTAAACAACCTGTTATTCTGGGCATATTCTAACCCAAATTTTCTTTTTCTGTATTTAAAAACCCAAACCTGAAGAATAACAGACAAAAGTTCGATTAAGAAAACACCACACAACACCGGTATTAGTAATTCTTTTCTTAAAATAATCGCTAGAACGGCTATTACCCCTCCCAACATTAAACTTCCTGTATCTCCCATAAAAACCTGAGCCGGATAGGTATTGTACCAGAAAAAACCAATGACCGCTCCTACCATGGCGACAGCAAAAATTGTAGTTTCTCCCATATTCGGAAGGAACATGATATTAAGGTAATCAGCAAAAATGATATTCCCCGATACATAGGCAAAAAATGCCAGTGCGAGGAGAATAATTGTACTTGTTCCCGCGGCTAAACCATCTATTCCGTCGGTAATATTGGCACCGTTGGACACTGCTGTAACGATAAAAATTACAATAGGGATAAAGACAATCCATGCCCATTCGTGAGCATCTTTATCATTCATCCAAAATAAAATTCCGCTATAATCGAATTCATTATTCTTAGTAAATGGTACTGTTGAAACGGAAATTTTTTCTGCGGGCGAAAAATTTTGTTCAACATTATTCCGGTTAATTACTTTTGCATCTGAATACTTTCTTTTTACCGTAATATCTGGGTGAAAATACATCGTAACTCCGATAATTAACCCTAAACCAACCTGACCTACAACTTTGAATTTACCGCTAAGTCCGTCTTTATTTTTTTTAACCTTTTTTAAATAATCGTCTATAAAACCAATAGCTCCCATCCATACCACAGAAACGATAAGTAAAACGATATACACGTTCATAATTCTGGTAAAGAGTAAAACAGGAATCAGGGTTGCGACAATAATAATAAGCCCTCCCATGGTAGGGGTTCCTTCTTTTTGTTTTTGTCCGTCTAATCCTAAATCACGCACCAACTCACCCATTTGTTTTGCACGCAGGTAGTTGATGATTCTTTTTCCGTAAACAAGAGCTATGGTTAAAGACAACAGAACTGCCATTCCGGCACGGAAAGAGATGTACCTCATCATTCCCATTCCCGGAATGTGGATGCCATGGTTGGTTAAGTATTCGTATAGATAGTATAACATATGTTATTTTAAATTTAAAGTTTAAGAGAATTGATTTTTTATAATTTTAATCTATAATATTTTAATACTATATTAAAAAATTCATTTACTCATAAGCTTCCACAACTCATTAATTACTTCTTTATCATCAAAATGATGCTTTACACCATTGATTTCCTGATAGGTTTCGTGACCTTTTCCGGCTACGACGATGATGTCTTTTGGCTCCGCAAATTTTATCGCCATTTTTATAGCTTCTCTTCGATCCGGAATTGAAGTATATTTGCTGAAATTCTGAGGTTCAACACCCGCTTCAATTTCCTTGATTATCGCATTCGGATCTTCCGTTCTAGGGTTGTCTGAAGTGAGGATTGCCAATGTAGATTTTTTAGTGGCAATATTTCCCATTTCAGGTCTTTTTGAATGATCTCTGTCGCCGCCACAACCAAAAACCGTGATAAGTCTTTCGTTTTTAGTGCGAATTTCATTGATGCTGTCTAACACATTCTCCAAAGCATCCGGTGTATGTGCATAATCTACAACGAAGAAAATTCCGCCATCTGACTTGAAGGTTTCAAACCGCCCGTTTACCCTTTTTAATGTGCTGATTGCCTGAAGAATTTCATCCTGTTCAAATCCCAATTCAGAGGCAATACCAAATACCAGAAGCAAATTGTAGACATTGAATTTTCCGGTAAGGGTGGTCCAGAATTCTTTTCCGTTGAAATTGAGGAGCATTCCGTTAAAATCAACTTCCAAAAGCTTTCCATGATAATCTGCCATGGTTTTCAAAGCATAAGATCTTTTTTTAGCTTTGGTATTTTGCAGCATTACATTCCCATTTTTATCATCAACATTGGTAATGGCAATGGCTTCATCATTCAATTCATCAAAAAATCTTTTCTTCGTTTTTAAATATTCGTCAAACGTTTTATGATAATCTAAATGATCGTGAGTAAGATTGGTAAATCCTGCAATTTTGAAGTGTAAACCTTCTATTCTGTTTTGGGAAATACCGTGTGAACTTACTTCCATAAAGGCAAATTCGCATCCTTCTTCAACTGCTTTAGCCAAAATCTGATTAATGGTAATGACATCCGGCGTCGTATGTGTTGCGGGAATTTTTTCATCTCCAATTCTGATTTCTACCGTTGAAAGCAAAGCCGAATGATGTCCTAAATTTTTAAAAACATCAAAAAGCAAAGTAGAAACAGAGGTTTTTCCGTTGGTTCCGGTAACTCCTATTAATTTTAATTTTTCGGAAGGATTTCCATAAAAATTGGAAGCCAGATGCCCTAAAGCTTTAGACGAGTCTTTTACTTGAATATAGGTGAGATTTTGATCTAAATTTTCTGGTAAATCTTCGCAAATAATAGTTGTTGCTCCTTTTTCTATAGCTGATGCAATAAATGAATGCCCGTCTGCAACGGTTCCTTTCACTGCGATGTACAGTGAATTTTCTGAAACCTTTCTACTGTCGAAAACCAATGCAGAAACTTCACGGTGGGTATCACCATGACTTTCTAAAACCGGAATTCTGTTTAATAATTCAATTAACTGCATTGCTTATGCTTTTTTATTTTAATTCTGAAGAGACAAATAAATTCTCTGGTTTTTACTTATTACAGTTCCTTCCTGAGGGAATTGTTCTTTAATTCTCCCAACTCCTTTATAATCTACACGATAGCCTAAATTTTCCAGCTGCGGAATCACATTTTTACCGATTAACCCGACAACATTTGGCATCTGCTTGTTGTTCACGGCAACTTTCACATTCGGTTCTACCATTTTATTAAGATCAACCTTTCTATCTACCAACATTTCTTTTTCAACGTTTTGTGGGGTTTTAAGGAAAGTTTTACCTGCAATTTCTTTAAAAACAGGTGCTGCAACAGTTCCTCCATAAAAACCTTTCGAAACATTCGGCTCACTAATCATCACATAACAGGTATATTTCGGATTATCTGCCGGATAAAACCCTGCAAATGAAGATCTATATTTCATCGGACCGGGAAGCCAATATTCGAACCTTGCGGTTCCTGTTTTTCCTGCCATTTTTAAGTTGGGCGTGAAAATACTTCTTCCTGTTCCTTTTTCTACAGCTTTCGTTAAAGCATCAGTCATCATTTTCAAAGCTTTTTCTGATGCCATTTTTTTAACCATCATCTGAGTTTGTGCTTCAAACGTAACCTTACCATTCTGCATGATTTTGTCTATAAAAAGAGGCTTTACCATCTTCCCTTTATTGGCTACACCATTGTAAAAAGTAGCCAACTGAAGCAGATTAATATTCGTAGAATACCCGTATCCTATTGAAGCTAAAGTTGCGGCATTCCATTTTTTATTTTTAGGAGTTAAAATTCTGGGTTTGGTAATTCCCGGAAGTTCAATATCCATTTTATCGAATAATTTCCATCTTCTTAAATGATCTAAGAAAATTTCAGGCTTGTCGGCATAAAATTTTGTAATCAATTTTGCGGTTCCTACGTTACTCGACTTTGCCAAAACATCCGAAATATCATAAGTTCCACCACCGTGACCATCAGAAATTCTCTGTTTGGCATACACCCAAATTCCGTTTCCTACGTTTACAGTTGTATTTTCATCAATAAAACCGTCGTCCATAGCCGCTAAAAGTGAAACAACTTTGAAAGTTGAACCCGGTTCAATATTGTCTTTTATTGCATAATTGTAAGCATCTACATACTCTCCATCTTCATTTCTTTGAAGATTAACCATTGCACGAACCTTTCCTGTTGCCACTTCCATAACGATGACAGTTCCGTGCTTTGCTTCAAAATTTACGAGTTGCTTCTGCAATGCAGAATGTGCAATATCCTGAATTCTAAGATCTAAAGTTGTGTAAACGTCTTTTCCATCGGTGGGTTCATTTACTTTCCAATAATCAATAGGTTTCCATTGGGAAGAATTTACCCTCTGCTCCAGTCTGCTTCCATCTACGCCCGAAAGATATTTAGAAAAAGCACCTTCAAGACCAGATTTAGATACCCCATTATCCATACCGATTGTTCCTGAGCCGATTTCTGAGGTAGCCAGTTCTCTTTTATAATTTCTATCAACAATAAATCCCCCTTTATTTTTTCCTCTTTTGAAAATCGGGAATTTTCTGATTCTGTCGTACTGATCGAAATCTAATCCTTTTGCAAGAGCGTAATACTGATTTTTCTTCTTCTTTTGCTCATCGAATCTTTTTCTGAAATCTGCTCTTGGTTTATCGAACATTTTGCTTAAAGAATCTGTAAGTGCACCAATATTATTGCTGTAAACGGTATCTTTTATGGTTTTAAAATCGACATAAATATCGTAACGCATCACCGTAGTTGCCAAAATGGATCCGTCTGAAGCATATAAATTTCCTCTGGCTGCTTTTAAGGTTGCTGTTCTGTAATTATTGTTGATATAATCATCTTTAATCTCCTGAACATTAGTGTTTTGAAGAATAATAATTCTCCCCAAAAACATCACAAATACGCACAAAGCAACCACCGCAAACAGGTATCCCCATCGCAGCGTTTTTTTTCGCTTGTTATCGTAATCATTTTGTTTTTGCATCTGTACTGTCTAATTTTATTAACAATTTGTGCGGATGGCTTTCGAGCGTCATTAAAGAGTCTGAAGCTACTTCTTTCCCAAGCTGAGATTCCATTTTCACTTTAATCAGTTTACTTTGCGCAAAAGCATTTCGGGACTTATATTCTTCGGTCTGCTCCTTTAAAGCATTTACAATTTTTATTTTTTTGTTGACTAAATGATTGCTGTAAATCATCGCCATCATCAATACAAAAAGCAACAGAAAATACTTATAGTAAACCTTAATTTCATCCCTGTTAAGGAAATTTCCTTTTATAATATCTATAAAAGTAAGTTTCTTCTGAGGTTTGTATGTTGTTCTTTTTGCCACTTTGTATAATTGATGATTAATAAATGATTGCTGATTTCAATTACTAATTATTTACATTTTTATTCCGGTTCTCATTTTCGCGCTTCTGGCACGAGAGTTTTCTTCAATTTCTTTATCATCCGGAATTATTGCTTTGCTTTTTACCAGCTCGAATGCTTTTTTATAATTCCCAAAAATATCTCTCTCTGGCTCGCCTTCAAACATTCCGTTTTTCAAAAATCTTTTTACTAAACGATCTTCAAGAGAATGATAAGATATTACCACAAGTCTTCCGCCTGGTTTTAAAATTTGATAAGACTGAACCAACATTTCCTTCAAAACATCCAACTCCTGATTAACTTCAATTCTTATCGCCTGAAACAACTGCGCATAAAATTTATTTACTTTATGCGGCGGAAGATAGCTGAACAGTTTTTTCAGATCTTCGGTAGTTTCTATTGTTTTCGACTTCCGGTGATGAACAATATCACGTGCCAATTTTCTCGCTTCTCTCAGTTCTCCATAGTAATAGAAAATATCTGCTAAAGCTTCTTCATCGTATTCATTAATAATTTTTTTAGCATCAAGACTCTGCATTACATTCATTCTCATATCAAGAGGAGCATCGCTGCGCGTAGAAAAACCTCTCTCTGCCTCATCAAACTGATGAGAAGAAACCCCAAGATCGGCTAAAATCCCATCAACCTGCGAAACGCCATACATTAAAAGAGAATTTTCGAGAAATCTGAAATTCTGATTTATTAGTGTAAATCTATCGTCATCAAAATTATTTTTCAGTGCATCAAGATCCTGATCGAAGGCATATAATTTACCTTTTTCTGAAAGGCGACTTACAATCTCACGCGAATGCCCACCGCCACCAAATGTGCAGTCCACATAAATACCGTCGGGATTCGTCACCAAATCATCCACACTCTGCTTCAATAAAACGGGGTTGTGATACATTCTGTATTTGTGTTTATTAAATTATTCTTCACCAAAAGCTCCCATAACATCTTCCGCCAGACTGGCAAAATCTTGTTCGTTGGTCGCAATTACTTTTTCATACGCTTCTTTATCCCAAATTTCGAAAAGTTCTCCCGCACTTGTTACAACAACATCTTTGCTGAGATGGGCAAAAGTGGTAAGATCTTTAGAAACCTGCAGTCTTCCCGCTGTATCCAGCTCTACCGTTTTTACTCCGGCCGTAAACATCCGTATGAAATCTGCATTTTTTTTGATGAACCTATTCAGTTTATTAATCTTCTCCATCAGCTTATCCCATGCTTTCATAGGGTAAACTTCGAGACATGGTTGAAACACGGAACGCTTAACCACAAAGGTTTTATCCTCAAAGTTTTCCATCTGTTTAATAAGAGATGAAGGAACTTTCAGGCGACCCTTGTCGTCTATTTTACACTCGTATGTTCCAATGAAATTTCTCATTTGGGACAAAATTAGAAATATTTTTCCAAAATTTCCCACTTTTTCCCACTTTTTGACTTAATGTTAATAAGTTTTGATTTTAACTGATTGTCAGCAAGATAAACATTCACAACCTCCATTTTAAAAACCGCTATTCTCCACATAGAAAAAAGAATTTCAAATTTCTCCTGAGAAGTAACAGAATATATTATTTTTAGATTAAATTAGACATATCAAAACAGTTTTGGTGTTTAATTTGTATTTTTGCAAGGCTTATACAGGCACTTTATGAGATTTAGTACAAAAAAAGAAAAGAAATATAACTTTATAGAAGCGGGAGAAGGCCATCCGCTTGTGCTTTTGCATGGGCTTATGGGCGGTTTGAGTAATTTTGATAAAATGGTGAATTTTTTTTCGGAAAAAGGATTTAAGGTATATGTGCCTCAGTTGCCAATTTACGATTTACCTGTACTCAATACCAATCTTACAACTATTGCGAAATATGTTATTAAGTTCATCGAAACCACTATTGGGAAACCGGTTACGATTGTAGGAAATTCTATGGGCGGTCATGTAGGACTAATAATGACGCTTGCAAGACCAGATTTAATTCAAAATCTTGTTCTTACAGGAAGTTCTGGTTTATACGAAAGAGCTTTTGGTGACAGTTTTCCAAGAAAGAACGACCGTTCTTATATAAGGAAGAAGGCAGAAGAGGTTTTTTATGATCCTGCCGTAGCTACCGAAGATTTGGTAGATGAAGTTTTCAGCGTTGTGAATGACAGAATGAAGGGCATAAAAACCGTTATGCTTGCAAGAAGTGCCATTAAACACAATATGCTTAACGATTTGCCTAAAATCCTTACACCTACGTGCTTAATTTGGGGGAAACAAGATAATGTAACTCCTCCAGAGGTTGCAGAAGACATGCATAAATTCATCCCGAATTCTGATCTTTTCTGGATTGATAAATGCGGACACGCCGCCATGATGGAAAAACCAGACGAATTCAATGAAATTCTGTACAACTGGTTAAAAGATAAAGTATAAAAAGACAAACCATTAAGACCTTTTCTTAATGGTTTATTTTTCTCAATAAAATTCAAAATAAAAAGATGGTTATTAAAACAGCAACATTTGTAAAAAGCAGCGGAAAATGGCAGGAATGTCCCGAACCAAATATGCCAGAATACGCTTTTATCGGAAGATCAAATGTGGGTAAATCTTCGCTGATTAATGCAATGATGAATCATAAAGATTTGGCAAAAACTTCGGGAACACCAGGAAAAACACAGCTTATTAATCATTTTTTGGTTAATGACAACTGGTATCTTACCGACTTACCGGGTTATGGATATGCAAAGGTTTCTAAAGTCATCAGAAAAGATTTTGAAAAGCTGATAACCAACTACATTCTCAACAGAAGAAATCTCGTTAACCTTTTCGTTTTGGTGGATTCCCGACACAGTCCTCAAAAAATTGATCTTGAATTTATCCAGTGGTGCGGAGAAAGTGGGGTTCCTTTCAGCATTGTTTTTACAAAAGCTGATAAGCTGAAACCAAATATTGCGATACAGAATGTAGAATCTTATAAAAATGAACTTTTAAAAACTTGGGAAGATCTTCCGGAATTGTATTTAACTTCTGCAGAAAAAAAAGAAGGCTGTGAAGAGATTTTAAATTTCATTCAGACCACTAATGAGTTTTTAGAAAATAATAGTGTGAGTTTTGATGAGTAATATAATCTGGAAGGTAAAAAGTTTTGAAGAAATTTCCACTTCAGAGCTTTACGAAATCATTAAAGCAAGAATTGATGTTTTTGTAGTTGAGCAAAACTGCCCATATCCGGATTTGGATAATTACGACAAAAAAGCACTTCATCTCTGGGCAGAAAAAGATCATCATATTTTAGCCTATTGCAGAATTTTCGGTAAAGAAATTAAATATACTGAATGTTCTATTGGAAGGGTTTTAACAACCGATGAAGGACGTGGAAAATCTCTTGGAAAGCAAATGCTTCAATATGCAGTGGAAATTATAGAAAACCGTTTTCGTACATCTGAAATAAGAATTTCTGCACAAGATTATCTCTTATCTTTTTATTCCTATTTCGGGTTTGAAGATACCGGTAAAAAATATTTGGAAGATAATATTCCTCATACGGAAATGTTTAGAAAATAGCTTTTCATATTCGTAAAAAATAAAACTAGGCTTTACTGTCTGGTTTTTTTCATGTATTAATCAATGATTACTATTTAAATTTACTAATCCTTTCCGTATTGGGATGAGCAAATCTGTAAGCCCGTTCAGTTTTATTTCATAAATGGTTGAAAGCTGCATTCCCAGTTTCCCTTTGGGCATCCCCTGTCTTTGAAACCATTCGAGATAACTTATAGGAAGATCTGCCAATATGGTATTCTGATATTTCCCAAATGGCATTTTCACAGTACAAATCTCCTGCAAAATCTCCGGATTTACTCCATTTTCCATAATTACAGTATTAAATCTATTTTGTCTTCCAAACCTTTATCTTTATCGGAAAGTTCAAGCTCAGGAACCTCATCATCAGAAAATTCATTCCCGTACACCTGAATAAGCAAAAGAGTAAAAGACACCAGAATCGGCCCAAAAACCAATCCCATAAATCCAAATAAATTCATTCCCATAATAATCCCGAAAACCGTATTAAGAGGATGAATATCTTCCAACTTTTTGAGCAATGTAAAACGCAGAACATTATCGGTAAGACCTACAATAACCAAACAATATGCTGCCAAACCTAAACCGGCTCCTGTATTACCTTCCGCAATCATAAAAATACAAATGGGAACGTAAATTATAGCAGCACCCACAATAGGAATCATAGATGTTGCAGCAGTTAGAGCAAATAATAAAATTGGGCTTGGAGCACCAAAAATGAAATATCCAATAATTGCAACAAGTCCCTGCCCAAGTGCAACTACAGGAATCCCTATAGCATTTGCCATAATGAGCTTTCTCATTTTTTCTCCGATCATTGCTACATTAGATCTTTTTAAAGGAGCTGCCGAAGCAAGAATTCTTTCGAAAAATCTAGGTCTTTCAAACATAAAATAAAGAATGAAATACATAGACATTATGATCGTGAGCGTATTAAAAGTACCGCTAAGAGCCGATGTAGAATATTTTCCTGCAAATTCTTTAAGTTTGTTCATATTCTCTTTACTCAGAATATCGAAATTGGTTTTAGCATAAATAAATGAATGTATTTTATCTATAAAAACATTAAATTTATTCATGTAAATCTGCGCATTACCTAGCTTTTCCAGCAAAAGATCTGCGATGAAATAAATGGGGAGAATAATGATAATTAAACTTGCCAACATGAGCACCAAAGCAGATGCCCAAGGTTTCCATTTTCTTTCTTCCTGAAGGTAAAAATTATATTTCCGGCATACCACATAAATAGTAATTGCGCCTAAAACAGAGGGAATAAATAATGCAAGATTATAGCAGATAAGACCTGCTAAAACCAAAATGATGGCAAGGAGAGATACTTGCTTTATTTTGGTACTGCTAATTTGGTTTTCTTTATTTAACATCTAACGAGGGATTATTTGTCTTGGTTTTCCTAAAAATGCACAGTACGTAGAGTACATTACAATATTAATGAATGGTAAACTAAAAATTATACCAACACAGCACAAAATAAATCCCGACAAGCTAATTATTCCACCTAAAAGAGCAGTCAGCAAAAAAACTCCATAATTTTCTTTCGCAATATTGTAGGTTTTACCAAGTGCTTCTGTAGCATTTGAATTTTCGAAAAACAAAATAGGATATCCTATTAAAAACAACGGATACACAAACAGAAAAGGAATTCCGCACAACGCCAACGAAACCGTAAAAATGACAAAAGTAATTAAAGCATACAATAAAATATTAACTAAATTCTGACGATAACCGATGAAAAGATCTGAAAACTGAATCGGAATTTTGGTATTGAATTTATTCGTAATATAAATTAATCCCACAGAAAGTGGTGCCAATAAAATACTCCATAACCCTGAAAACGAATAATAAACTCTTGAGTTGGGACCTTTCCATATATCGTATCCAGAAGCGTTTTTGAAATCTTCATAATCGAAATCCCAAACTGTAAAACCTGTTAAAGTTTGAATTATGCTGTCTCCTACTATATAAATAACCATATAGAGAAAAACATACAGAAAAACACCTTTGTACATTTCAAAAGCATGAGAAATAATAGAACCAGCATCTTTTGCCGGAACAGAGCCTTGCTCATCGAATTCGTTAAAATGTGACATCGTTTAATATTTTATGATTTCTCAAATTTAATTTTTTTGAGGCATTAAAACATTAAAGATTTTAAAATTTACGGCTTTTCGCTAAAAATTGTTTTGTAAAGAGAATAAATCATGGCATTCCAAAACGGAAAAGTAAAAAGAAATCCTATGAAGAATAAACCTAAACCAATGTATTTAAAGATAAATGCTACCAAAATGCAAACGAAAATCTCTATAAAATGGCTCCTCATTGCCTTAAAACTGAGTGTTATTCCTTCCAAAATCGTCTTATTCTGAAAAAACATCAAAGGAGCAATAAATAAAGTGACCGCAACCCAAAATAAAGGAAAAATTACCGTACCCAAAAGCTGAGTATAAGGAATAATCCAAAATAAGAAATAAGCAGCATATCTGAAAAAATTGGCTCCGTTGTAGCCAACAAACAAATCAGAAATACTTATATTTTCTTTTAAATCTAATTTTCTGTAGATCTGAAAAAACCCAAGATTTAAAGGATAAAGAAAAACTATTGTTGCCAGAAAAGAGTACAGAAACATTCTGGATTCCCACGTCTGAGAAAGAGCTTCTGCCTTTTGCACATAAGCTTCCATACTTGTTTTATAAGCTTCTATCAATTGCTGGTTCTGTTCCCAAATCCCGAATTTGGAAGCAAAGAAAAAAATCGACGTAAAAAATATCGAGAAATAGATAATAGAATACATCAACTGATAAAGCAAAGTTTTATTCCAATAGAAAAAAGCCTGCTTTAAAATAAAATCTATTCCCGGTTTTTGTGGATTGGTCTCCTGCATCAAAAAAAATTTTATGCAAAAGTAAACATCAATAACTACTTTTGCAGAATGTTTTCGGCAAATACTCAAAAATTTTTGGAAATGGATGAACTTTCTCTTCAGAAAGTTCCTTTTTTCTTCATCATTGACTTTTCTGGAAATCATGTTGAAATTTATCAGGAAAACGAAATCACACAAAAAGGTTTACTCATTGATTTTCAGGGATTTTCTAACACCAATTGCGCAGAAGATTTAGATAAAGTTCCTTTTTTAAAATCTTATCCGGAAACGTTGGAAGATTTTAAAAAAGGATTTGATTATGTACAGGAGAACATCCATTTAGGCAATTCTTATCTTACCAATTACACCAGAAAAACAAAAATTGAAACCAATCTGAGTCTAGAAGAAATTTTTTACCATTCCAGAGCAAAATATAAAGTTCTTTATCCGGATTTTTTTGTGTTTTTTTCTCCTGAAACTTTTGTAAAGATTATCGACGGTAAAATTTCTACCTATCCGATGAAAGGAACTATTGATGCTTCCATAAAAAATGCAGCTGAAGTCCTAAAAAATGATCAAAAAGAAAAAGCTGAACATTACACGGTTGTAGATCTTCTGAGAAATGATTTAAGTATTGTTGCAGACGATGTTATGGTAGACAAATTTCAGTATATTGACTTTCTGAAAACCCATCAAAAAAATCTTTTTGCGATGAGTTCTGAAATTTCAGGAAAAATAAAGCCGGAATTTGTAGGGAAAATAGGCTCTATCATGCAGCAAATTTTACCTGCGGGTTCTATTCTGGGAGCGCCAAAACCCAAAACGAGGGATATTATTCTTCATGCAGAAGGCTTTGAAAGAGGTTTTTATACGGGCATCTGCGGTTGGTTTGATGGCGAAAATCTCGACAGCTGTGTGATGATAAGATTTATAGAAAAAGAAAACAATACACTTTATTTTAAAAGTGGCGGTGGAATTACCCACATGAGCAAATTAGAAGACGAGTATCAGGAAATGAAAAATAAGATTTATGTTCCAATTCATTGAAAGTATTAAGATAGAAGATCAGGAAATTTTCCTGTTAGAACTTCACCAAAAACGTGTAAACCAAACCTTTGCCCATTTTGGTAAGGAAGGTTCTATTGATTTAGAAAAAATCTTTAAAAACCTGAATCATGATGAAGACGGTCTGTATAAACTGAAGATCACTTATGATTTAGACAAACGCTTCCGAACCATGATGATTCCTTATGCTATTCCGGAAATTCATGATTTTCAATTGGTTGAAAACAACAGTTATGATTATTCTTTCAAATTTGAGGACAGAAAAGAACTCGAAAAAATGAAGATGATGGCAAAAGCCGAGGAAATCATTATTGTAAAGAACAACCACATCACAGATACTTCATTTTCTAATCTTCTCTTTCTGAAAGGAAAAGAGTGGTTTACCCCTTCAACTTATCTTCTTAACGGCGTTCAAAGACAGAACCTTCTTAAAAAGAAAAAAATCAAGGAAATGGAAATTACTTTACAAAATATTAAGGAGTTTTCTCATTTTCAGCTTATTAATGCTCTGAATGATTTTGATGATACTTTTATATATCCCATCCACAAAATAAACAATCTTCCCGGCAATAATGATTATTTAGATTATTAAGGTAATCTAAATAATCATTTGCACAACTATCCTTTTAAAGCAGCAATTTCATCTCTTAATTTAGCCGCTTTTATGAAGTCTAAATTTTTTGCAGCCGCTTCCATTTCTTTCTGTTTCTGCAGAATTATTTTCTCTACATCTTCAGAAGAGTAATTGGCTTTTGTTTCGGCAACTTTCTGTACAATTTCTTTTTGGGTATATTTTTCGTCCGGGAAATCTTTGCTTCTTCCCACAAGATTTTCGGAGATTTTTTTATTTAAAGCGGTAGGAACTTTACCATGCTCTTCGTTGTAAGCCATTTGTTTTGTACGGCGATACTCGGTTTCATCCAAAGTATTCTGCATAGATTTAGTAATTTTGTCGGCATACATAATTGCTCTACCGTTTACATTTCTTGCGGCACGCCCCACTGTTTGAATCATGGATCTTCGGCTTCTAAGCATTCCTTCTTTATCGGCATCCAAAATAGCCACTAAAGAAACTTCGGGCAAATCTAAACCTTCTCTCAATAAATTTACACCAATTAAAACATCAAACAAACCTAATCGAAGATCCTGCATAATCTGAATACGCTCCAATGTTTCCACATCAGAATGAATATATCTTGTTCGGATTCCGAATTTTGTGAAATATTTGGTAAGTTCTTCCGCCATTTTTTTCGTTAGGGTTGTTACCAAAACACGTTCGTCTATCTCGGCACGTTTTCGGATTTCCTCCATTAAATCATCAATCTGATTGATGGTTGGACGAATTTCTATAATCGGATCTAAAAGTCCGGTAGGGCGGATAATCTGCTCAATATATTCTCCGCCTGTTTTTTCTAATTCATAGTCTGCGGGAGTTGCCGAAACATAGATTACCTGATTCTGAATGGCTTCAAATTCTTCAAACTTCAATGGACGGTTATCCATTGCAGCGGGAAGTCGAAATCCGTATTCCACCAACGCTTCTTTACGGCTTCTGTCGCCTCCGTACATGGCGTGAACCTGCGGAACGGTAACGTGGCTTTCATCAATCACCATCAGAAAATCTTTTGGGAAGTAATCTAAAAGGCAAAATGGTCGCGATCCGGGAAGTCTGCCATCCAGATAACGCGAATAATTTTCAATTCCGGAGCAATAACCTAATTCTTTAATCATTTCAAGATCGAGTTCGGTACGCTCCTGAAGCCTTTTAGCTTCCAAAGGTTTTTCAATCTCAGAGAAAAAATCAACTTGTTTTACCAAATCATCCTGAATGCTTCTTATAGCACCATTCAAAGTATCTTTTGAGGTCACAAAGAGATTTGCCGGATATATCTGAATTTGCTCAAAACTTGAAGTTACATTCCCGGAAACAGGGTCAAAGCTTTGAATTTTCTCTATTTCATCTCCAAAAAACTGAATTCTAACTCCATTATCTGCATACGCCGGAAAAACATCTACAACATCTCCCTTCACTCTGAAGGTTCCTCTCTGAAAATCGCCCAACGTTCGGGAATACAATGCATTCACCAACGAATGAAGCAACGAAGTTCTTGTTGTTTTCTCTCCTATTTCAAGCGAAATAAGAGACTTATGAAATTCTGTAGGATTCCCAATCCCGTAAATACATGAAACCGAAGCCACAATTAAAACATCTCTTCTCCCTGAAAGCAAACTGGCAGTTGCCGAAAGTCTTAGCTTTTCGACTTCTTCGTTGATGCTTAAATCTTTTTCTATATAAGTTCCAGAACTTGCAATGTAAGCTTCGGGCTGATAATAATCGTAGTAACTTACAAAATACTCCACAGCGTTCTCGGGAAAGAATTCTTTAAACTCCATAAATAGCTGAGCTGCCAAAGTTTTATTATGAGCGAGAACCAAAGTAGGTTTCTGTACATTATTCACCACATTGGCAACGGTAAAGGTTTTTCCCGATCCGGTAACTCCTAAAAGGGTTTGGTATTTCTCACCAATTTCTACCCCTTGTGTTAGCTTTTCGATAGCAGATGGCTGATCTCCGGTTGGTTGATATTCTGATTGAAGTTTGAATTGCATGTAACAAATTTAGGAAATAAAATATGTCGGGAAGTAGAATGAGATCATAATTTTTTTTGTTTAAAAACTTCTTAAATCATGAGAAATTTCTAAAAGCATCAAATGAAAAAATATAAAAAAACCGCAAAGCAACAGCTTTACGGTTATAAAATATTTATCCGAAATAATATTTCTTATTGTGTTTTCTTAAATGTTTCAAACTTCATGGTTAGTGGCATTTTATATTGATAAGCAACGGCTTTACCATCTTTTATAGCAGGTTTCCACATTACATTTTGATTTGTTAGTTTTGTAACTCTGTATGCTTCATTGTTGAATTTTTCGCTTTCACCTAATGTTTTAATATCTCTTACTTTACCGTTTTCGTCTACAATAAAAGTAATTGTTGATTTTAAAGTGCCTTCATCACCGTTCATTATCGAACTATCAAAATTGGCAGCAACCAAACTTCTTAATTTACTTGCTCCACCTGGAAATTCTGCTGGTGTAAGATCAGCGGCTTCTCCATAGGCAACATCTTGTACATTCTTATTTTCAGAATTAGACAAATTGTTTTTGGCTTCAATATTTCTTTTTACAGGAATAGTATCTTTTCCATTAATGAATGCTTTTGCCTTAAAAGCCATAAATACTTTTTCTTTTTGCTTCAAATAATCCTGAAAATAAGAATTGGTCATCATGTTAAGCTGAAATGGTTCCGGATTTTGTTTGCTGATAGCATTTGGATATCTTTTGCTGATGAAGTGATTCGAAAAATCTTCAGGTTTAAAGTTTTTAAGCTCTTGATTTTTAGTTTTTTTACCATCAATCCACAAACCGTATTTTTTTGAGTTCATAAAATCGTTAATCTCAGTTTGTGTCACTTTGGTTTTCGCAAGTTTTTTGGGACTATTTATGAAAAGTAAAGGAGTACTTTCTTTTTGTTCTTTTGTAAGTTGAAAATAAAGCTCTTTAAGTTTTTCTCTATCTGGTAAGCTCACGGCTTTTTCAAACTCGGCATATTTTTTCTGTTCCAAAAGATTACCATATTTCTTAATGATATAGTTGTATTGAACAAGAGGATCGTCAGAAACAAGTAGAGAAACGATGTCTTTTTTCTGCGTGTTTGCTTTTACATCATTTGTTTTGTAGGTTTTCTCAGCAAAAACAAACCCAGCAATCGCTAAGGCTGGAATTACCAAAAGCATTTTTGCTTTCGCAAATTTTGAATTCTTTTTTGTCATCATAATAAATCTTTTTTTGGTATTATTAAAATTAAATTGGTGTATTAAATCTAAATTTTGTTGTTTTATAATCTCTTGTAAGATGAGTTCCTGATAATTTTTCACGTTTTTACTTTGTACAATTACACTTTCATCAGCGATAAATTCATGATTATTAACCATCGCTTTTTTAAAGAAATAAAAGAATGGATTAAACCAAAAAATGGCTTTTAAAACTTCGATAAATAGAATATCTAAAGAATGTTTTTGTTTAATGTGAATTTCCTCATGTAGGAAAATTGCATTATCAATTTTTGAATCTTCAAAATAATTTTCAGAAAGATAGATTGTGTTCCAAAAGCTGAAGGGAGCCAAATCTTTTTCAAGTAAAAAGACATTTCTGTTTTGATAGGTGATTTTTCTGCCTTTTAACTTTTTGATTTTTAAAACTGAATATGTTGTTTTTAAAAGTAACATTCCTGTAATGACAAAGTAAACTATGATAAGAATTTCATTATAATTAAAACTTTCTTGTTCAATAACTTGAGCTTGTAAAATTGGCTGTTCAATTTCTCCGACAAAAACAGTTTCCGGAATTTCTTCTTTAATCTGTCGGGTTTCTATCGTAAAAAACGGAATGCTCAACGAAAAAACTAAAGCAGTAATTAAGTAAAATCTGTTAAATGTAAATGTCTTTTCTTTTGCCAGAAATAAATAATATAAACCTAACAAAATTCCTGAACAAAGAATTATTTTAAATAGGATAATAAGCATTGCTAATCTTTTATTTCTTTATCTATAATATTTCTGAGTTCTTTCAGCTGTTTCTGCGTCAGTTTTGAATTGGAAGTGAAAAACGAAGCAAACTGCGTCACAGAACTGTTGAAAAAACGGTCAATCATAGAAGTCATTTCTTCTTTAAAGTATTCGGTTTTTGCTACTTTTGGGAAATATTCACGGGAATTCCCATAAACTTTAAATCCCACCAAATCTTTATTCTGCATTCTTTTTAAAAGTGTTGCAACAGTTGTAGTGGCCGGCTTTGGTTCATCATAAGCATCCAAAATATCTTTCATGAAAGCTTTTTCTTTTGCCCATAAAATTTCCATCAAAGTTTTTTCGGAATTGGTAAGTTTAATCTCATTCATTCTACAAGTTTTAAATACACTCTACAAATGTAGAATTAAATTATAACTGAGCAAACTTTTATGGCATTATTTTTCCATTTTAAAACATATCGAAAATTGAAACCTATCTTATAATCAGCACAATACTCAATTATAAAACATTTCAACCAAATAAAATTAATATATGAAAAAAGTATTTTTACCACTTATATTCGCTTCGGCAACCACTTTGGTTTCGTGTCAGGGAAAAGGAAAACCCAGTGAACCTTCTGCAAGAGAAGAAAAACCCAATACCAATTACAAACCGGCTTTTGCAGGACAAACCCGAATTACACAAATAAAAACAACTACTCCGTATCAGGTTGAAATTATAAATCGTTCTTTAGGAAGACCTTGGGGAATTATTAATCTTCCCGACGGGAGATTTTTAATTACAGAAAAAACAGGTTTTATGAATGTTGTTTCTGCGGATGGCAAAAATATAACCAAAATTGAAGGTTTCCAAAAAGTAGATTCAAAAGGACAGGGCGGAATGCTGGATGTTGCTCTCGATCCTGATTTTAATACCAATAACACGATATTTTTCAGTTTTTCTGAGCCTTATGGTGATGGAAATTTAACTTCTGTTGCCAAAGGAAAACTGTCTGCGGATTTGAAAAATATTTCTGAGGTAAAAGTAATTTTCCGAGCAACTCCTTCTTATGATGGCGATAAACATTACGGAAGCCGTTTAGTTTTCGATAAAGATGGAAATCTTTTTGTAAGCACAGGCGAAAGATTTGATAAGCAAACCAGAGTTTATGCTCAGAAAACCGATAATTATTTAGGGAAAATTTTAAAAATCACCAAAGACGGAAAACCTGCTCCCGGAAATCCTTTTATTGGAAAATATGGTTATAAACCTGAAATTTATGCTTTCGGAATCAGAAATCCACAAGGTTTGGCACTTGATGAAAAAGGACAACTGTGGGATATCGAAATGGGACCGAGAGGCGGCGATGAAATCAATCTCATTAAACCCGGAAAAAATTATGGCTGGGGCGATGTAACATACGGAATTGAATATAACGGTGTTAAAATAAACAACGGCACAACACAAAAAGCAGGAACTGAACAGCCTGTTTATTACTGGGATCCTGTAGTTTCACCAAGCGGAGTTGCGTTCTACACCGGAAATATTGCCGAGTGGAAAAACAATTTATTTATTGGCTGCCTTAGTGGAGAACATATCAACAGAATTGTGTTGAAAGATAATAAAGTAGTGGGTGAAGAACGTCTTCTTTTGGATCAAAAAGAAAGATTTCGGGATGTTTTGAATGGAAATGATGGAAATTTGTATGCAATAACAGATAGTGGAAAACTGTACAGGATTTCTAAGAAGTGATGATTTTATTACTAAATAAATTACTCTTATATAGTTCGGGCGGCAAAATCGAAGATTTTGCCGCCCGAAACTTTTTTTCTTAAAGAAAGATTAAGCCTCCTCCAAATGAACGGTAAAATGTCTTAAAATTTCAGGTTCCCAAGTAATGTTATACCCTTTAGAAATTTCATCTCTTCTTTCGTATACATTTTTTACTGCTGCAGCAATATAATCCATGTGGTTATTAGTGTATGTTCTTCTCGGAATTGCCAGACGAACCAATTCTAATTTTGGATAGCGGTTTTCTCTGGTTTCAGGATCACGGTCTGCCAATAAAGTTCCTATTTCCACAGTTCTGATTCCTGCTTCTTTATAAATTTCAAGACCTAAAGTCTGTGCAGGATATTCTTCACGGGGAACATTCGGGAGAAAATTTAAAGAATCAATAAATACAGCATGACCGCCAATTGGTTTCTGAACAGGAATTCCGTATTCAATTAACTTATTCCCAAGATATTCCACCTGAGAAATTCTGCTTTCCAGATACGCAAATTCTGTGGCTTCATCCAGCCCAACTGCCAAAGCAGCCATATCTCTTCCTGCCATTCCGCCATACGTGATGAACCCTTCATAAATAATCGTAAAGTTGGACGCTTTTCTGAAAACATCTTCGTTATTTAAAGCAATAAATCCTCCGATATTTACCAACCCGTCTTTCTTGGAACTCATCGTCATTCCATCGCCGTAAGAAAACATTTCTTTGCAGATTTCTTTAATGCTTCTGTTTTCCTGGCCCATTTCTCTTTTCTTGATGAAATATGCATTTTCTGCAAATCTGGCAGAATCAAAAAACACCGGGATCCCATAACTGTCGGAAAGTTCTTTCACAGCTTTCATATTTTCAAGAGAAACAGGCTGTCCTCCTGAAGAATTGCAGGTAATAGTAATTAAGCAGAACGGAATTTGCTCTTTGGGATGAGATTTGTAAACTTCCTCCAGTTTTTCGAGGTTAATATTTCCTTTAAAAGGATGTAAATCATTAATGTCGAAAGCTTCATCAATCGTACAGTCGATTGCATGAGCTTTTCTGATTTCGATATGCCCTTTCGTAGTATCGAAATGAGAATTTCCTGGGATCACATCGCCATCTTTTACCAAAACAGAAAACAGAACATTTTCAGCGGCTCTTCCCTGGTGTGTTGGTAATAAATATTTAAAACCTGTAATGTTTTGCACAGTATTGTGCAGCTGTTCGAATGAGCGAGAACCGGCATAACTTTCGTCTCCTGTCATTAATGCTCCCCATTGTCTGTCAGACATTGCTCCTGTCCCCGAATCGGTTAGAAGATCAATAAAAACCTGGGAAGATTTTAGATTAAATAAATTGAATTTGGCATCTTTCAGCCATTGTTCTCTTTCTTCTCTTGTAGACTGGCGGATTTCTTCCACCATTTTAATACGAAAAGGCTCTGCATATGGTAATTCCATTGTGATATTTATTTTAGTTTGTTAAAAAAAGAAAAATTGAATTGAAAAATGAATTTCAAATCATCAGATGTATTTAAAGGGGTAAAAGAACTTTACTCAGGAGCTTTAAATATATTTTCATCTGAATGAAAACCTGCAACACCGCCACTTACCGCAAATTTCATTGCAGAAGCTGCCGTCATCCCAACTACAGGTTTTATGTTTTTTTCTTCCGTTACAATTACCCATCCCGAAATTGCGTAAGAATGGGGCAAATAAACCGCAACATAATTATGTTTATCCACATCTGCCATTTCCTTCTGAGTAAGAAAACCAATTCTCCAGATTTCCGGATTTTCATTGGTTTTTACCCAAACAGGATCGCTGAATTTCTTTTTATCTCCCACAAATGAAGACATTACATCTTTTGTTGGAGAATAAATATGTTTAATACCCGGAGTTTTCTCTAAAATCCGGTCTACCGCATCTACAAAAAACCTTCCCACCACAAATTTGTTTCCAAGAAAACCCAGTAACGCCGTAACGAGTAGGGTGGATATAAAAACCAATCCGGGAATTACTTTGGCAACCGAAGGTATAATATTGTCTATCGAAGTAATTACAAAATAAATGACATAGATGGTAAGCCCGATGGGGCCAATAATTAAAAGTCCCTGAAAAAAATTTTTCAGGAAAAGATTGGTCATGCTTTCAAACGTTGGTTTTTTCAACTGTTTATCCGTGTATGGTTTCTTTATTTCCGTAAGACTGAATGATTTTAGCTTCATATTCCAGCCATTCTTCCCATCTTTTATTCACCTGTTCAGGATCACCGAGCTGTCTCGCAAACCCGATAAAGGTGGTATAATGATTGGCTTCAGAAATCATCAGCTCTTTATAAAATTCTTTAAGTTCGTCGTCTTTTATATTTTCGGTTAAAACTTTAAACCTCTCACAGCTTCTGGCTTCAATCATCGCAGCAAAAAGCATTTTATCAATAATTAAAGTATCTCTGTTTCCACCTTTCTGAATAAAATTAACCAGTTCGTTTACATAATCGTCCTTTCTTGTGCGTCCGAAAGTGTAACCCCGTTTTTTTATAATCTCATGAACCTGATTAAAATGTTCTAATTCTTCCTGAGCAATTGCCAAAAGTTCGGTTACAATCTCTGGATATTCCGGAAGCATGGTAATAAGTCCGATAGCATTGGTTGCTGCTTTTTGCTCGCACCATGCGTGATCGGTTAAAATTTCCTGAAGATTTCCCTCTGCAATATTCGCCCACCTCGGATCGGTAGGAAGTTTTAGCTTAAACATGACTTTAAAAATTTCTGTAAATTTAAATAAAATAAATATTCTTTAGAGAAGAATTTGCTTTTCGTTCCTATTTTATGAAGAATCATGGCATAATGTTAGATTATATTAAATCAACACTAAAATCAAAAGAATGAACACATCATTATTCACAAAAAAATTGGAAAAATTTGCTTTTTTCATTTTTACACTTTTTTCAGGAGTTATTGCTTTCGCTCAGGAAACAGCTCCTAAAGTAGAAGTTACCACCACTACTACTAAAACCGAAGAATGGTACGCCAACCCGGTGTACATTATTGTAGGAGCAATCCTCTTTATTATTTTGGTTGCCGTTCTTGTACGTGGCGGAAGATCGAGTAAAGATTAAAGATTTAGTCTAAAAAAATTGATAACCGCCTCTTATTTTGTGGCGGTTTTTTTTCTTAGAAATTCCAAAACCTTCCAGCCAAAATCATCAAATTTCTTCAGACCAGCCGAAATGATAAACGCTAAAATGACATTCATTATATAAATAAGAATCATCAAAACCCACCAAGGCATCCATTCTTTCATGGGAACGACCAAGAAATAAACAAGCGAAGAGCTGATTCCCTGTCCGAAATAAAAGAAAATGGCGTTTTTTCCAACGTAGGTTATAAAGTTTTCTTTGTTAATTTTAAGACGGTTATAAAACACAAAAAGTGTTGTAAGAGAAAATAAAGACCAAATGATATAAGGGATTTTTGGTGGAAATTTTTGCTTGTTGATTTTATAGAATATATCATTCCCAAAATACCAAAACATCCAAAGTAATGCTGCTGCAACCAAACCATAAAGTAGAGGAATCATTTTTGTAGGAATTGTTTTTCCTCTCATTTTATTGGCAACCAGAAAAACCGTCAGGTAAAATGCAACGTAACCGACTTGTCCGTTAGGATAAATTTCAGGGAAAATATTGAAAAGCAAAGTTAAGCCGATGCAAATTCCGATAAACCAATTGATATGTTTAGGGAAAAATCTTAGAATTAAAACTCCGAAAACAGTTAAAATATAATAGACTTTCAGATACCAGAAACTTCCCATTACTACGGGAAAAGTGTCTGCATTAGTATATTCATGAAGATACCAGTTGCCTAAATTCTGCCATTGCGGAACAGTGGAAATGCTTGTTGCCGCATATTTTGATCCGAAAGTAGAATAAAACTTCTGAAGCCAATCCAGCGAGAAAAAAGTTAAACCAAAAATTTTAAAGAAATAATCTAAAAAGAAAAGCAGCGTTACAAAAAGCATGTAAGTGATCTGTAATTTCAGTAAACGGTAAAAGGTTTTTTCTATGTTTGAGCCAGAAGTAATTCCGCTTAGTGCATAGAAAAGTGCGACATCAAATACCAGTGAAAACACTCTGATTTCCGGAATAATATAAAACTGCCCAGACCAAAAAGCTGTATGGATAAAAATAATGGAAAGTGTGGCAAGTCCTTTGGCAAAATCGATGTAAAGATCTCTGTTCATCTAAATTTGGAATATTTCTCAAAAATACAAATAAAAGAGAATCGATTTAATTTCTATATTTGGAGAATTAATCACGAACAATGAAATTTAATTTTTGCTCCCTTTTGGTATTCTTCGCTTTTCTAAATCTTTCGGCGCAGGGAAACCGTTTTATTTACGAATATCAATTCAAAATAGATTCAACAAAAACAGACAGCCTCAAGAAAGAGTTTGTAAATCTGGATATTTTTCCTGAAAAATCTTATTTCTACGGTCAGGCAAAATTTACAAGTGATTCTATTGCAAATAATTCTATTATTAAACAAAGAAAAATCAATCCAAACGAAATTAGTTATTCAACCAATATGGAAGATTGGAATGTCTCTTATTTAGTTGAAAAACCTTATCCTGTCACAAAAACGACTTGGTTTACCAAAATTGAGGAAACAAGTCTTATTATTGAGGAAAATCCTATTTTGAAATGGAACATTCTCCCCGAAACACAAAAAATTGAAAATTATAATTGCCAGAAAGCAACTTTGAGTTTTGGAGGAAGAATTTGGGAGGCTTGGTTTTCTAAAGATTTGCCTTTTCCAGATGGCCCTTACAAATTTCATGGTTTGCCGGGATTAATTGTAAAACTGCAGGACAAAACAAAATCTCATCAGTTTTTGCTGAAAGGAAATAGAAAGTTAACTGCAAACGACCATTCCTGGAACTATATTTGGGATTTGGAAAAAGAGGCAAAGCATGAGTTTAATGGCGTAAAAGTTACCCCTGCCCAATATAAAAAATTGTATTTGTCCTATAAAAATGATCCTGCGAAAGATATTAAACTAGATCTTGCAGACCCTCATACAACAATGACCGTTAGCACAGAAGGAGGGGCAAAACTTACAGATAAAGCAGAAATTATTAAGTATTTTGAGCAATCTATGGCAGAGAAATTCAAAACAAATAATAACCAGCTAGAATTAAACTTATACAAAAAATAGAAAAAATCTCAAAATCATATTGTTAGTGATTAAAAAATCCTTACATTTGCACCTCGAATTAACTAAAAATTTATAGACAATGTTTGCAATTGTAGAAATAGCAGGGCTTCAATACAAAGTTGAGCAAGACCAGAAGTTGTTTGTAAACCGTTTAAAAGGAGATAAAGGAGGAAAAGTATCTTTCGATAAAATTCTTCTTACTGTAAACGGAGCAATCACTGTAGGCGCCCCAGCTGTAAACGGAATCACTGTAGAGGCAGAGATCTTAGACCACGTAAAAGCTGATAAAGTAATCGTTTTCAAAAAGAAAAGAAGAAAAGGTTACGAAGTGAAAAACGGTCACAGACAATCTCTTACTCAGATCAAAATCACTGGTATTACAGGATTTGAAGGTAAGAAAGCTGAAAAACCAGCAAAGAAAACAACTAAAAAAGCTGACGCTGAAGCAACTGAAAGCGCAGAATAATTTAAACCAAAAAACCTTAAAATAAAATGGCACACAAGAAAGGAGTTGGTAGTTCCAAGAACGGTAGAGAATCTCACTCTAAAAGATTAGGTGTGAAGATTTTCGGAGGACAAGAAGCTATTGCCGGAAACATCATCATTAGACAAAGAGGTACACAACACCACCCAGGTGAAAACGTGGGAATAGGTAAAGACCACACTTTGTTTGCATTAGTAGACGGAAAAGTAGTTTTCAGAAAGAAAGCAAACAACAGATCTTTTGTATCTGTAGAACCGAACGCTTAATCCAAATCGGCGTTTTATACGAAAAAAACACTGAAAGCTTTGCTTTCAGTGTTTTTTTTTGATGGATAAAATAATTTATAAATATTTTATAAACATACATTCATAAAAAAGTCCGGAAGCAATTCCGGACTTTTACTGTATGGCTGGTTGAAATTAGCCTCTTTTCTTTTCTTTCGATTTTACTTTCTTTACCTCATCTTTAATATAAGGATATTTTTTCTGCATATCCGAAACAAGCGTAGGATCTAAGTCTAGAGCTTTTTTAAGTGACTTCGTTCCTTTATCTTTTTCATTTAAGTTGAAGTAGCAGTTGCTTAGCTGATAGAATAATTCTGCACGGTAATGGTATTTTATTGCGTTTTCTAAAATAGTTACCGCTTCTTCATATTCTCCTACCAACATCAAAACTTCAGAATAAGCATACCAATTGTAAAATCTGGACGGTTCTGCATCTACCAATTTTTTTAAACAGGTAAGACTTTCTTCAAACTTTCCGGCATCAATAAAGAGAAATGCAAGCCTTTTCTGATAATCGAGGTTATCGTCATTCAACAATGTAGCTTCTTTTGCAAAATGAAGAGCTTCCGGCATTCCGCCCATTTCTTCATAAAGATAAGACTGCTCCATCATAGAAAGATAAAACTGCGGATCTTCTCTTAAAGATTTCTGAAAATAATTAAGTGCAATTATAGGCTGTTTTAAAGCTTTATAGCACAATCCTATTTTGTAAAACGTGAACGCTTTGGTATATTCTAATTCCAGCATCTCTTCATACACAGAAATAGCTTTCTGATACTGGTTTAACGCTTCGTAACAAGCTGCTTTACTGGCGTAAACTCCAACAGAACCGGAATTTATTGCCAACATATAATCGAAAGCTTTTATGGCTTCTTCGTAATTTTTACGGACAAAGTAATATTGCCCATATTCACTCCAAGCCATTTCAGAATAAGAGAACTCGTCTAAGTAATCATTCAGAAAAGCAATAGCTTCGTCACTCTTATTAAGATCGTTAAAACAGATCATAATATTTTCTAAAGAGTAATCGTCCAAAGGATCTTCTTTAAGGGCTTGCTGATAGTATTTAAGCGCGTTAAAAGGATCTCCAAGATTCACATATTCGTCTGCAATAAAATTGTTGAGAAAGTTTTGCTCTTCCTCCAGTTCCAATGCTTTTTTGCAGATTTCTATAGATTTTTTAGGGTTTCCTAAATTTGAATAATACTTAGCATAACAAACCAGAAAATCTGTATTTTCCATAGATGAACCTTTAAGCTCATCTATCAGCTGTTTTGCTGTGTTAAAGTCTTCCCATTCCAAAAGCACTTCAAGTTTTTTAATCTTGATGTCCAGAGAATTGGGATGAAGCTTAAGACCGTAATTTACTGCCATATCGGCATAATTGAAGTCTCCAAGCTCCAAGTAATAAACAATAATGTCTTCTAACTCTTCTGTATCAAAGTAGAATTCATCGTTGATTTCCATCATTTCTTCGAACTTTTTTACAAGTTCATTTCCAAAATATTCTTCCAATATAAATGAGTTTTAAGATTTAAGACCTGAGAGATGAGATATTCTAATCCCCGCTTCTGAAAATCTTAATGACTATAAATTTAATAATAATAATTTTTAAAATGATGAAATAGATTTTATTTTTTTTAAATCAAACTATTGATTTTGGCTATCATTTCATCACCTAACTGATCTGCTTCTTCCTGCGATTTAGCCTCCGTGTAGATTCTGATAATAGGTTCTGTATTTGATTTTCTCAAATGAACCCAATTGTTTTCGAAATCTATTTTTACACCATCAACAGTAGAAACCTCTTCATTTTGATATTCTTTTTCCACTTTAGTTAAAAGATCATCTACATTAATCTCGGGAGTAAGTTCAATTTTCTTTTTCCCCATAAAATAGCTTGGGTATCCTGCTCTGAGCTCAGAAACAGTTTTATTTTCTTTTGCCAAATGTGTTAGAAATAATGCAACACCCACCAAAGAATCTCTTCCGTAATGAAGATCCGGATAAATAATTCCGCCATTTCCTTCGCCTCCGATTACTGCATTTTTCTCTTTCATTAAGTTGACTACATTTACCTCTCCTACTGCACTGGCAAAATATTCTGAGTGATGCGAATGAGCCACATCTCTTAAAGCACGGCTGGAAGAAAGGTTAGAAATTGCCACTCCTTTTTTGTTTTTCAGTAAATAATCTGCAACAGCAACCAAGGTATATTCTTCACCAAACATTTCTCCTTTTTCATCAATTAAAGCCAATCTGTCTACATCAGGATCTACCACAACTCCAAAATCTGCTTTTTCTTTTTTTACCAGTTCACAGATATCTCCCAAATGTTCTTTCAAAGGTTCCGGGTTGTGAGGAAACTGTCCGTTGGGTTCGCAATATAATTTTACAGTTTCGCATCCCAATTTATCTAAAAGCATTGGTATCGCTATTCCTCCAGTAGAATTTACTGCATCCAGAACAATTTTATATTTTTTTGCTTTAATAGCTTCTACATCTACCATTGGCAAATCTAAAATTTTTTGAATATGAATATCAAAAGCATCTTCTCTTGTTTCGTATTTCCCTAAATCATCCACTTCAGCATAGTTGAAATCTTCACTTTCGGCTAAAGCTAAAACTTCTGCTCCATTTTCTCCGCTAATAAATTCCCCTTTATCGTTTAGAAGCTTCAAGGCGTTCCATTGTTTAGGATTGTGAGATGCGGTTAAAATAATTCCTCCATCTGCATTCAGCTCGGGAACCATTACCTCAACGGTCGGTGTTGTAGATAACCCCAAATCTGTCACATGAATTCCTAACCCTTGTAAAGTTGCGGTAACCAACGAATTAACCATAGAACCTGAAATTCTGGCATCTCGTCCGATAATAAGCGTTAAATCTTTTTTATTTTTATTATTCTGAAGCCATGTCCCAAAAGCGGAAGCAAATTTTACCACATCAAGCGGTGTTAAATTGTCTCCTACTCTACCTCCAATTGTTCCGCGAATACCTGAAATACTTTTTATTAATGACATCTTAGTTTATTCTAATTTGATTGAATTAATTTTCTGCAAAGATACTCAAATACCTGCAATGTAAATCTTCACTACTCTTTTCTTTACATTTCCGTAATAATAACATCATGTATACACATACAGGAAATATATCGCAATAAGAATGCATCCAATCCATCCTTAGAAAAGGAACCGAATATAAAATTTAGAAAATCTCAGACAATAAAAATTATTTCAAGCTAATTTTTAAGCCGATTTTTCATAACCTTTAGGTTAAGAACAACCACAGTTCTTATTACAACTTGATCGTTTAGAAGTGAATTTTTTACTCGAAAAATTTTTACGGAGAATTCTGTAAAAAGAATAGCATGCGAAAATTACTATCAACGCAACTATTATATATTGAAAAACCATCGAATTATTCATTTTACTTTAACGTTTGATATACAATCATCGACACAAAATATGCCAAACCGGTCATCATAACCAACTGCAAAGCTGTCCATTTAAAACTTTTAGTTTCTTTGTACACTACAGCAATTGTAGATACGCACTGCATAGCAAATGCGTAAAATAAGAGAATAGAAATTCCTGTTGCAAAACTGAAAACTTTTTCTCCATTCGGTTTTACATCATGCCGCATTTTATCGATCACTTTTCCTTCAGGAACATCATCATCCAGACTGTATAAAGTAGACATAGTTCCTACAAAAACTTCCCGTGCTACAAAACTCGTAAGAATTCCTACTCCCATCTTCCAGTCGTATCCCAACGGTGCAATAGCGGGTTCTATAACCTTTCCCATTCTCGCAAGATAAGAATGATCTAATGAGACATCGGCTGAAACCCATTCTTCGGGTTTTTGTTTAGGCCCAAAATAGCTTAAAACCCAAACGATGATACTTACTACAAAAATAATCTTTCCTGCTCCGGTAATAAATTCCCAAACTTTTCCTAAAACCAATTTTAAATCGTTTCCGAACAAAGGTTTTTTATATGTAGGAAGATCCATTACCAAGTACGTTTTCTTTTCTTCTTTAATAAAATGCTTCAAAATAAACGCAGATAAAAGGGCAACAAAAAACCCTAACAAATACATTCCTAAAAGCACCAAAGCTTTATAATGAATTCCGAAAATCGTTTTATCTGAAATAATGAGTCCTATAATTATGCTGTAAACAGGCAATCTTGCAGAACAAGTCATAAAAGGGGTTACCAGAATGGTAAGCAATCTTTCTTTAAGATTCTCTATATTTCTTGTTGAAATAACTGCAGGAATTGCACAAGCCGTTCCCGACACGAGCGGAACAATGCTTTTTCCGTTCAGACCGAAAGGGCGGAGAATTCTGTCCATTAAAAATATAACTCTAGACATATATCCGGAATCTTCCAGCAAATAAAGAAAATACAATAAAATACCAATCTGCGGAGCAAAAACAATAATACCTCCTAATCCGGGAATAATCCCTTTGGAAACCAATGAATTGATTGGTCCCGCCGGAAGATGTTCTGCCGATGTATCCGAAAGCCATCCAAAAAACTCATCAATCAAGTTCATAGGATATTCTGCGATAAAAAATACGCTCTGAAAAATAACCAAAAGCACCAGCAGAAAAAATAAATATCCAAAAACAGGATGTACAAGAAGTTTATCTAATTTATCTGTAAGAAGCTGCTTAAATTCAGGTTTTTTGGATATTACTTCATTCAAAACATCATCAATTTTCTGATATCTTCTTACCGTTTCCTGAACCTGTAATCTTTTAGGATTTAAACTTTTATCTTTTCTAATTTTGTTGAAAGTAACATCCAGCCAATCTTTATACTGATTTCCTGATAATTTTTCGTGATGCTCTGAAGGTATCTTGAACGATTGGCTTTCTGCAGCGATAAAATCATTATTAAAAATAGCTTCTTTAATAATATCTATGCCTAAATGTTCTTTAGCATTGGTTTTAATAACCTTTACATTCAGTTTAGAAGAAAGTTGGTCTACATCGATATGAATTCCTCTTCTTTCTGCCTGATCAATCTGATTGAGAATTAAAATTGTGGGAACTCCCAAATCCTGAATCTGCTGAAAAAGGAGCAGTCCTCTTTTTACACTCAACGCCTCTAGAATATAGATGATCCCAGAATAATCCTGCTTATTTTCCAGCAAGAATTTAGATAAAATAGCTTCATCTTCTGAAGTGGGATAAATACTGTAAGATCCCGGTAGATCTATAATCTCTACTTCTTCGTTATTGAATGTGTATTTTCCGGAATGGCTCGAAACGGTAACTCCGGCATAGTTTCCGGTTTTTTGCTTTTTATTGGACAGAGCGTTGAAAAGTGTAGATTTCCCAACATTCGGGTTTCCAACTAAAAGTATTTTTTTGTGGCTATTTTCCTGCATCTATCAATTCTTCTACAATAATAAAATCTGCCTCTTCGGGGCGGAGTGCTATTCTGCTTTTTTCTTCACCAAATTCAACATACAAAGGTCCGTTGAAAGGAGCCTGATAAAGGATTTTGAAAACTGTATGAGGTAGAATTCCCATTTCTATAATTTTCACAGGCATATCCATTCCGTCATTATCATAACCTATAATTTCCCCTAATGTATTTTTAGGAAAACTACTGAGGCTAAGTAAAGTGATGTCTTGCAAAATAAAAATTTTTGTAACTGCAAATATACGTTATTTAAATTTAATCTAAATAGCGAAACAATAAATAAATAAACCCAAATACTGTAATAGTATCTGGGTTTAATTAAAATATAATTTAGTTGAATAAGAATGTAGTATCTAAGAGATTTATTTCTCTATTACTGCCGCAGAAGTTTTGTTGTAAGTTGCTTCTATAGGATTATCATTCGCATTATAGAAATCTTTATACATTTTCTCCTGCTTTTTAATAAGATCTCCTACTGTTCCATCTGTTCCCGGTACTGGTTGAGAAAGCATTGCCTGATTCATCATCGGTCTTACAGATGCAAAAGGATCTTTTTTAAAATCGCTGAACGTTTTTTCGAATTTTTCTCTTGTTAAATCTTTTGGTTTTCCTCCGGTAGCTTGTGCAAGCGTTTCCATGTAAGAAAATTCTTTATAATCATCTACTTTTTTATTACCCTGCAAGATCCAAGAGTAATTTTTTGCATCGTCTTCTATTTTCACAATTAACCCAGGAAGCCCCCAGAATTTATAAGGACCATCTGGAAAAGGCAAATCTGTAGAGAACCAAGCTGTCCATTTTCTGCCTCCAAAATCTGTAGTCGCTTTTTGGGTGTTATACTCTCCTATTTTTTGCTTTTCATTAGAAATTTTCCAGTTGAATTTTAAATCTTCTGTATAAGCAATATTCACTGGTGTCATTCCGTTGGCAACTTTGTCGATATACTCTATTTTCATCCCCGGATAATACTTGTGAATTCTTGCAGAAAATTTCGGCGTTTTCAGGGACTTCGAAAGATCTTTATAAACACCAGCTTTCTGCATGGCTTCTATTTCTACTTTAGTAATAGAATCCTGAGAAATTACTGTATAATCCTGATAAACAGATCTGTCTTTATTTGTAATATCCAAAACGGTAATCACTTTATCCAGCTTAGTTGAGTCTTTTTTAGGCTTAAAAGTTAATTCATAAAAAAAACGGTTAGAACTTTCCTTTTCCTGGGCATTAGAGAAGGCAAATACAGCAACCATTAATAATGATAATATTTTTTTCATAGGTCTATTTTTAATTACGTTGTATTAATATCTTTTGAAGATTAGTATTTGTTTTTTAGAAATTGTTACAGCTTTTAAGTTTTTATTTTAAGAAAAAACCAACCCTTTTCAGAGTTGGTTATAATATTTTATTTAAAGTTGAATTTTACAGAAAACATCACCTGACTTGGGCGAAGTTGCATGGTAGTTTGCGACACCGTTGCCAAATTCAGATCTATTCTTTCAAAAACTTTTCTGTTGGCAATATTCATCCATTTCAATTCAAAATCAATTTTTTTACTTGCCCAGCTAAACTGGTAAGACAAATCGTAGAAAGCATTCTTGTATTTTGTATCTCCGAAATTAGAATTGATCTGATCCCAGTAAAACCCTAACGTATGATTTTCCATTGGATATAAGAATACACTCAAATTATGGTTGTAGCTTTCTGTTTTATTGTTCTGAATTCCGTTTTCTTGCTTAGTCCAGCCTTTAGAAGCATTAAAATCTACACTCATCCAAGAAAAATAGGTGTTGTTGAATTTAAAACCTAAAGTATTTCCTACATTTTTGTTATCGATAAAATCATTATTTCTAAGTTGTTGCGACGTTGTGTTAGACTGGTTAAAAGTAACAGATGCATTTGTTTTGAATTTAGGGAAATATTTGCCAATCTCACCATACAAAGTATTGGTATCGCGGCTGTTTTCGCTTTCAATATATTCGATAACACTGAAACCAGATGAATTAACTCTGCTAGACGCCAATAAGTTATTCTTAGAATTGCTTACCCTATACCCCGCATTAAAGAATAAATTATTCAATGGGTTTCTATACTCTAATCTACCTCCTGCACTTTTTGAAGTTGTCTGCGGAATAGGATTATTGGCATTCATCACATTAAAGCCTCCCGGACTTGTAAGAATATATCCCGCATAAGCCGTTTGAATATCTCCAAAATTATTACTGATATTTCCGCTTGCACTTGCTTTAAAGAACGATGCGAAACTATACTGTACAAAAATATTAGGTGTAAAAGTAGTTTTGTTTAAAGATTTGTTTACGTTTCTAGTTGGATCTTCTGCTTTAATGCTGTTAAAATTTACAGGAATGTTCGAAAACAAGCTCCAAGCATCATTTTTATAATTAATTCCTACGGAAGCAGATGGAGTAATTTCTGTAAACTTCAGAGCGTTGTCATAGAGAGGACTATTAAAATCCGGTGCTCCATTTACCCCTGTAGTTGTGCCATCAAAGTTTGTAGTGAGTTTGTCTGTTGAAAAATCTACACCCACTTGCGGAGTAAACGTCCATCCTTTTGTAGTAAAACTAATGTTGGCAGAATGAGATGTTTCTAACGTTTTCATTCTGTAATTTTGAAGAGCTATACTTCCCGGAGCAAACGGAATTGTCGTTAATGACGAATTCTGAATAAAAGGAATTTTCAAGTATTCTGCAGGTGTAATCTGTAATGTCTGGTTATCATCCTGATAGTTAATATACGATTTTAAATTAACCATTTTTTCTTTCCACGGAATGATGGTACTTAGCGAGTTTTGGAAAGAAGAAGTTGGAGACTGTACTGCCTGGTTTCCGTATCTGTTACCCGAAACATCCCATCTGTTGGCATCTGCTCTATCGGCATTCCAAAATTGAGAGAATGTTGTAACATTTTTAAAAAATCCTTTTTTAGCATTCTTTGTGAAAATTAATTCTCCCTTAAGCTTGTCTGTATAGAAATTATTTAAAAACTTATAACCATACTCTGTTTTTTGCTGAAAATCGGTTACGTAAGTCGTAGATTCTCTTTCAACAGCATTATTGGTATAATTGGCGTTGGTTTTTAGCTCCCACTCTTGTTTTTTATCGATATTGGTAAGATAATTTGCAGACAAATAATGAACGTTATTAAATAAATATCTTCTCACCGGAAGATTAGGAACACTTGCATTTTCTACACCCAACCAACTGTTCTGAGAGGCATTTCCTCTACGACCTTCCCAAGAACTTCCAAATCCTATAATATTTCCTTCATTTTCTACCTGTTCTCCCATATTGTTGGTTTTGTAATTGAGCACCCATTGTTGTTTTTTGCTGAAAAACATAGGCGTGAGCTTTACATTCCATAGCCAAGGATCTCCAAAACCACTTCCAACTTCCCCTCTACCGGTCATGGTAACCGATTTTTTAAGTTTAATATTAATAGCGGCTGCATCTGACGGTATTTTACCCTGAAGCATTTTTACAGGTTGGTGATTTTCCATTACTTCCACTTTAGCAACAGCATCTTTAGGAAGCGAGTTGCTGATGGTTCCATAACCACCTTCCATAAGATCTTTTCCTTCAACATAGAATTTATTAATGGCATTACCCTGATACATAATTGTACCATCTGCTTTTACTTCTATCCCCGGAATTTTCTTCATTACATCTGCTAAAGTACGGTCACTTTTGCTGTCGAATGCCTTAAGATCGTAGGCGATGGTATCCCCACGGGAAGTAATCATTTTGGTTTTCAGCTTTACTTCTTTAATTTCTGTAGCTTCCGGCTGTAATTTGAAACTGATATTCTGATTGCTGTTAGTGATCTGTTTAGTCTGCGGTCTTTGATTAAATGCCTTAACTTTTAAATCTACATTAGACTCAGATGAACTGAAAGTTACTTTATATTCACCTTTAGAATTGGTGATTCCATAAGCTAGAATAGCATCTTTTCCCGGTTCTTCTACCGTAACGCTTGCACTGGGAATTGCTACTCCGTCTTCATCTGTAACTACACCGCTTACCGTTTTCTGTGCAAAGGTAATGATGGAGAAAAAAAACATCAAAAAAAGAGAAATTTTTATTTTCATATGTCGAGTTTTATTTATTTAAATTTTCTTGGTAAAAGAAGAATATATTTCACATTCTCTGGTAAAACAATTTTCTTCATATTGTAACTGGATGATTAGTTAATACTAAATCTGTTTTGTTACACAATACCGAGATTTATATTTTGAAGCAAAGCTAAGATAATATTTTATCACTACAAAAATAGTTATAATAAGATTTGATTTTTATAGCCCATTCGAACTCAATTTGAATTCGTTTCATAAAAATATAATCAACAAAAAACCACTACAAAATGCAGTGGCTTCACAATATTTAAAATTAAATTTTAATCATTTTGCTGATTTCCTAAAAAAGCATCCCAACCCTGTGCTGTTAAGGCAACTAACTGGTTAGAGCCTCTTGCAATCATAAAGTTACCGTCTTCTTTTTCAACGGCGTGACCGATAATTGTGAAATCCGGATGGTTTTTAATTTTATCAAAATCATTAGGCGAAATTGTGAACAGCAATTCATAATCTTCTCCGCCACTTAATGCCGCCATTACTGGGTTTAAATTAAATTCATCTGCTGTGGAAATCGTAAGATTATCCATCGGAATTTTTTCTTCATACAATCTGAAACCAACATTTGACTGATCCGAAAGGTGAAGAATTTCTGAAGCCAGACCATCGGAAATATCAATCATAGACGTTGGTTTGATATCCAGCTGTTCCAAAATTCCTTTTACGTCTGTTCTTGCTTCCGGTTTCAATTGTCTTTCTAAAATATAATCATAACCTTCCATTTCAGGCTGCATATTGGGGTCAGCCAAAAAAACGGCGTGCTCTCTTTCCAGAATCTGAAGCCCCATATAAGCTCCGCCTAAATCTCCTGTTACCACCAAAAGATCGTTGGGTTTTGCACCATTTCTTTTGACAATATTTTCATCGTTTTCTATTCCGATTGCCGTGATGCTCATTACCAAGCCAGCGTTGGAACTCGTTGTATCTCCACCAATTAAATCAACTTTGTATCTAGAACATGCAGTCTGGATTCCGGCATAAATTTCTTCCAAAGCTTCTACCGGGAAACGGTTAGAAACGGCTAAAGAAACCAAAATCTGTGTGGGTGTGGCATTCATAGCGGCAATATCGCTGAGGTTCACCACAACGGCTTTATATCCCAAATGTTTTAAAGGAACATATCCTAAATTGAAATGAACCCCTTCTGCCAAAACATCAGTAGTTAAGATAACTTTTTTATTTCCGGGATTTATAACCGCTGCATCATCTCCCACTCCAAGCTCCGAAGATTCATTGGATAATGGAAAAAATTCGGTTAAATGCTTAATTAAGCCGAATTCTCCTAATTTTGAGATGGGCGTTAATTCTTGCTCTTTATCTTCAAACATACGTTAAATTATATATGATGGTGGATAATTGATAAATGTTGAAAAAAATCAATCATTATTTATCAATTATCATTTATTTATTAAAAATTGCCGGATCTATATTTTCCGGGCGGAAAGGGAGTTTTTTAAAATCTTCTCTTGTCATTAGGATGGTTTCGGCGGTTTTGTATTTGTTCATCGCTTCCACTACATCATCCGGCGGAGAAGTCATTTTTCTGAGCATCGTATCAATCCAAACTCCGGTTGCTTCAGATGTGGCACAGTGAGAACCATCGGGGAGATAAAATTTATGTACAAAACGGTAAATGGATGCGTCTTCTGCACAACCATCAATTTCAAGACTTACTATTACCTTTTGGTCGGCAAAAATTTCTTTGAAGAAAGAAAATCTTTCGTGCATAATTACAGGGCCAATGCCCCAACGGCTCATTTGGGTAACGCCCATTTTTTCTTTCTTCATAAACGCCATTCTGGTCTGTGCACAGTATTGTACGTAAGACGAATTGGCAAGATGCTTATTGGCATCCAGATCGCTCCAGCGAACTTCGAATGTATGGTAAAAAGTCATTTTAAATAAATAGTTTAGTTTGAATTAAAAGAAAAGATCACAAATTCTTTATTAGAAAATCAACGTTATGTTAGTCATTCCGCAGGAATCTAAAAAATAATAGCCTTTCTTCAACAGAGATTCCTACGGAATGACAAATTGAATGAATATGAAAGCTCTTGTGATTATTAATTTACTTTTAAAATTCAAAAATTATAATTCCCAAAATTACTCAAATAAGATGGTTTATAAAAATTGTAGTTTTGTAAAAATAATCTTCAGCATAAGATTAAATCATTATGAAACAAATTATCATTATCGGAGGAGGTGCTGCAGGATTTTTCTGTGCTGCCAATCTTGACGAAAAAAAATATAAAATCACCATTTTGGAACAGAATTCTGATGTTCTTCAGAAAGTGAAAATTTCCGGAGGTGGTCGCTGCAATGTAACTCATGCCTGTTTTGATCCAAAAGAGCTGGTTCAGTTTTATCCTCGCGGAAACAAAGAACTGCTAAGTGTTTTCACCAAATTCCAGCCGGGAGACACGATGGATTGGTTCGAAAAACGAAAAGTATCATTGAAAATAGAAAATGATAACAGAGTTTTCCCGGAAAGCAATTCTTCGCAAACCATTATCAATACTTTTCTGAATGAAATTCAGCAGAAAAAGGTTGAAGTGAAAACGAAATGTTCGGTTAAAGAGATTGAAAAAACGGAGGAAAAATATTCGGTTAAAACCAGTTTAGGAGATTTTGAAGCAGATTTTGTGATTTATACCACAGGAAGTTCGCCAAAATCTTTAAAAATGATAGAGAATTTAGGTCATAAAATCGTTGATTTGGCTCCTTCTCTTTTTACTTTTAATATTAAAGATGATTTGCTGAAAGATTTGGCAGGAACAAGTTTCGAAATGGCAGAAACCTCCATTCCCAAACTGAAAACCGAAGAGAGCGGGCCGCTTTTGATTACGCATTGGGGACTTTCGGGACCTGCAATTTTAAAAATTTCTGCCTGGGAAGCCATTAATCTGGCAAAAGTAAAATACAACTTTGAAATTGAAGTTAATTTTATTTCCAAAGATTTTGATGATGCCGAAGAACTATTTCAGAATTTTAAACAATCGAATCCTAAAAAATCTATCGGACAATCCAAAATATTTGAAGTAACCAATCGTTTTTGGCAGAGAATACTGGAAGTTTCAAAAGTCGATTTGAATAAACAAATTGCGAATATTTCAGGCAAAGAAATGCAAACGATTCTTGAAAATTTATGCAAAAAGAAATTTCAGGTTACCGGAAAATCTACTTTTAAGGATGAATTTGTAACCGCTGGAGGTGCTGATTTAAAAGAGATTAACTTTAAAAATATGTCTTCGAAATTGTTGCCTAATTTGTATATTGCCGGAGAAGTTCTGAATATTGATGCGGTAACCGGCGGATTTAATTTTCAGGCATGTTGGAGTGAAGCTTGGCTGATTGCACAGGATTTGAACCAATTATAAAAAGTTTATTTTCCGTAAGAATTTTAATAAAATATGCTTTCAGCTAAAAAAAACATTTCGAATGCATTCAAAACCCTTTTAATTATCGGGTTCGGATATTTCTTTTGGCTGATGTTGAAAATTACCTTCGAATATATTCCTTTGAAAAGTGATGTAAGTTTTTTAATGATTAAACAAACTGAAGTTACAGACAGACCAGAATATCTTTATTTTTTTTACACTCACGTTTACACAAGTATTTTTGTTCTACTAACCGGTTTTTTAGCCATTCTCAGAAAAGATTTTGGTGTGAAAAATTTCCATAAAAGCACAGGGAAAATATATGTTTTTCTGATTCTTTTATTTGCAGCTCCATCAGGAATTTATATGGGTGTTTTTGCCAATGGAGGATTTCTTTCTAAAATTTCATTTGTGATTTTGGGGAGTTTATGGTGGTTCTCAACGTTTAAAGCTTATCAATTTGCCCGACAGAAAAAATTTACAGAACATAAAAAATGGATGTGGCGAAGTTTTGCACTCACAATTTCTGCCATTACCTTGAGAATGTGGAAAGTAATTATTGTATATTTATTCCACCCGAACCCGATGGATGTCTATCAAATCATAGCGTGGCTGGGTTGGGTTCCAAACATTATTTTAATAGAATATTTAATTTTAAAAAAACACATTTAATTATATGAAAATTTTAAAAATTTCTTTAATCGCCCTTTTTGTCATCAGTTTATCTTCCTGTAAAAAAGAGACAGAAACAAATGAGAAGTCTAAAGACAGCTTAGCTGTAAAGAAAGATTCTGTAATCATTCCCGAAGTACATAAAGAGTATTACGGTATTTACATGGGCGATTTTGAGGGGAGAGGTCAAGTGTATGACAGCGAGACGAAAGAGTATTATGATGGAATTGATTACAAAAAAATCTCATTAAAAATCAACAGGATTACCAAAGACAGCGTTTATGGACAAAGCATTGTAGATGGAGCTCAAAGACCTTTCAGAGGGGTTTTTAATGAAGGTTCCCAAACTTTTGTTTTGGATGAACCCGGAAATGATAAAACTGACGGAAGGTTTGAAGTGAAGCTCAAAAACGACAGTATCACCGGAAAATGGACTGCCTTCAACAAGTCTGCAGTAAAAGCACCTTTGAAAAATCTGAAGCTGATTAAAAAAGAGTTTGTTTATAATCCCAACTTTATGCTGGATGAAAATTCTGATGTGGTAGACTGGGAAAATACCAAATATTCTAAAGAAAAATATACGGATGAAGAAACCGGGAAAACCGAAACTTTTACCGCCTCAAAAAACAGGTCTGCTTCTAAAGCCATATTTAAGATCAATGCTTCCAGGCAAAAGCTTACCGAAAAAGACTTAAAAAACCTCAGAAAACTCGATATGGAAATTATTAAAAATGCAGTTTTTGCAAGACACGGCTATGCATTTAAAAAACCTACGTACCGATATTTTTTTGAGCAGACAGACTGGTATATTCCGATTTCTAACAATGTGGATGGCGAGCTTACTCCCTTGGAAAAAGACAATGTTGCCTTACTGAACCGTTTTATTCAATACGCAGAAGATAAGTATGACCAGTTTGGGAGATAATCTTAACCCTTTTTCCTGAATTGGAGGGAGGTATAAACAATCAGACATCCAACTGCAAACACAAAATATCTATCCACGAGAAAGAATTTCCGATAACAATGTACATTAGGCTTCCCGGTTGGAAGCCTAATTTTTCGGCAATATTAAAATATTGTGCAAACTCTACCAGACACGAGAAAATAAAAATCCCTACAATCAGTTTTTCTCTGTCTATTTGTAAAAAAGTCCTAACAAAAGTATAAAGCAATATTACAACAATTACATCCCCTAAATAGGCACGCACAAAAAAAACATCTCTAAGCTTTGTCGCGATTAAAACCTCTACTAAAAAAAGCAAAATTGTAAGAACAAAAAAAGGGATGCTGAATTTTAGTTTGAAATCCAAACCTTCGTTTTCCACCATTTTTAAAATGTTACTGTAATGTAAATATAAAACAAATTACAAATAATTCTAAATATCTTAACTTTGCAACCATTAACTGGAATCAAATCCTGATTTAAAAATTCCACAATTAAAAACAAAATGATTAAAACCATCCTAATTTCTATTGCAGTAATTAGCAGTGTTTTCTTATCTGCACAAGATTCTGCTTCGGTTGCCTCAAAAAATCCCGAGATAAATACAATTCCGGTTTCAGATTCAATATCTGCTACAGATTTAGATTTTTTAAAGAAAAAATTCGACCTGAAAGATGTTGCATTAAGTGCAGATACAACACCTGAATTTGTGGGTGGAATGAAACAATTCAGAAAAAGATTTTTTGAATTTTATAAAGCATCTCATTCTAAAAAAGATAATGTACGTCTTTATTTTATTGTAGAAAAAACGGGATACGTAAGAAATTACATCGCAATTTCTCCAAATAAAAAACTGAATAAAGATGCAGAAACAGCAATGCAGAAAGTTTTTGAACGCTGGAAACCTGCTACCATTAAAAATCAAGCAGTAAGGTATCTTATGGTTTTTCCTGTTTCGACAGAAACTTTTATTGAGGACAACAAAGAAGACGAAAATAGTAAGCTTCAGAATATTAATGCAGCCGAAATTCCTGATCTGAATTATCTAAAAACCGTTTTTGATCTAAAAGGGGTCGTCTCTAAAGCAGATACAGCACCCGAATTCCCTAACGGAATGAAAGCTTTTAAAAGAAAATATTTTGAAGTTATTGAAACCCTGAATCTTAAAAACAATGAAAAATTAGATGTACATCTTTATTTTATTGTTGAAGAAAACGGTTATGTAAGAAATGTTACCGCAGTAGGAAAAAACAAAAAACACGTTAAAGAAGCAGAATTAGGAATCAGTAGATTAACTGAACGTTGGAAACCAGCCACAATAAATGGGAAACCTGTACGGTATCTTTTTTACTTCCCTTTGGTTAGCAAAAAGTATGATTAAATTGCATTGGTTTCTGGACAATATCCAATAAGTTAAATAATTACCTGGGAAAACTTATGAAATATATTATTACCGCAATAGCTTTAATTTTTAGCATTACCGCTTTTGGGCAAGTTGTTAACTCCACGGAAGTGCCTCTTCCGGTTTCTCAAGAGGACAAGAATAAGCCCATAGATTTCCTGATAGTTTATGAAAATCCAGATGTAATGCCCGATTTTCCTGAAGGAATTTCAGCTTTTAGAACTCAATTCCAGAATGCTGTCGACACCAATGCTTTTCACCCTGAAAATGGAGAAAACGATCTCAAAGCTTTAATAAGTTTCATCATAGAAAGAGACGGCAGTATGACCGATGTAAAAGTAAGCGGCTCCAACGAAAAATTCAATGCCGAAGTTAAAAAAGCGGTACGAAGCATTAAAGACAAATGGAAACCGGGTAAAATTAAAGGACAAGCTGTAAGAAGCCGATATAAAATACCTTTAACAATAAAAATCAGTTAAAATTTTATCCTCCAATCATTTTTTTAATTGAATTCAACTTCATTAAAGCTTCAATCGGTGTCAATGTATTGATGTCGATTTTTGTAAGTTCTTCCCGAATATTTTCCAAAACAGGATCGTCTAGCTGAAAAAATGATAACTGCATATTTTCTTCCGTCACTCTTTTAATGCTTTCTGAAGATCCTCCACTTTGAGAACGGCTTGCTTCAAGGGTTTTTAAAATTTCATTGGCTCTGTTCACTACTTTTGATGGCATTCCTGCCAATTTTGCTACGTGAATACCAAAACTGTGTTCACTTCCACCCGGAACAAGTTTTCTGAGGAAAATTATATTTCCTTTATTTTCCTGAATAGAAACATGAAAATTTTTAATTCTTTCAAAATTCACGGTCATCTCATTCAGTTCATGATAATGGGTGGCAAACAAAGTTTTAGCCTGTGTAGGATGTTGGTGAAGGTATTCTGCAATTGCCCATGCAATAGAAACACCATCGTAGGTAGACGTTCCGCGTCCGATTTCGTCCAGAAGAATCAGGCTTCTTTCCGAAATATTATTAAGAATATTCGCCGCTTCATTCATTTCAACCATAAAAGTAGATTCGCCCGCAGAGATGTTATCACTTGCTCCTACTCTGGTAAAAATTTTATCTAAAACTCCTATTTCTGCATGTTTTGCAGGTACAAAGCTTCCTATCTGAGCCAAAAGACACACAATTGCAGTCTGACGCAAGATGGCAGATTTCCCCGCCATGTTGGGTCCTGTAACCATGATAATCTGCTGAGAATCTTTATCTAAAAAAATATCATTCGGGATGTACTTTTCGCCTAACGGAAGTGCATTTTCTATAATCGGGTGTCTTGCTTCTTTCAGATCGATAGAAAAATTTTCATTCAGGATCGGTTTGGTATAGCTTTCAGATACAGCCAGTTCAGATAATCCGACAGCTACATCCAACTGTGCAATGATAGTAGAATTTTCCTGAATTTTATCAATATAAATCATAGTATCAGAACAAACTTTTCGGTAAAGTTCATTTTCCAAAACACTAATTTTTTCTTCTGCACCTAGAATCTGATTTTCGTATTCTTTCAGCTCTTCTGTAATATACCGCTCTGCATTCACCAACGTTTGCTTTCTCAGCCATTCGGCAGGTACTTTGTCTTTGTGGGTATTTCGAACCTCAATAAAATATCCGAAGACGTTATTAAAATCTATTTTCAGACTAGAAATACCTGTTCTTTCTATTTCTCTTTGGCACATTTCATCCAAAAATCCTCTTCCTTTACTTTGAAGCCCACGAAGATGATCTAACTCAACCGAAATATTTTCTTTAATTACATTTCCTTTGGCAAGACTTACGGGAAGTTCATCATTCAAATGATTTTCCAGTAAAACAATGAGTTCATCCAAATTATTTATCGGTTCCAACCATGCTAAAACATCTGCATGAGGATGCAGTAAAGATTTAATTTTCTGAATATTGATAAGACTTTGTCGAAGATATCCCAATTCTTTAGGAGAAATTTTTTCGGCAGCCAGCTTTCCCATTAATCGGTCTAAATCTGAAATTGAACGGAGCAAAACAGAGATTTCGTACTTTAGATGATCGTTTTCGTTGAGAAAATCTATTAAAGAAAGCCTTCTGTTAATCTCATGAACCGATTTTAAAGGAAGTATAATTCTTCTTCTTAAAAGCCTTCCACCCATTGGTGTAGACGTTTTATCTACAATATCCAAAAGTGATTTCCCTTTGGCATTGCTCGGATAAACGATTTCTAAATTTCTGAGCGTAAAATGATCCATCATCAGATAATCTTCCTGCGGAATTACCTGAATTTTGGTAATATGCGCCAATAAGTTGTGATGAGTATCTTCCACAAGATAGGCGAAAATAGCTCCTGCTGCTGTAATCGCCAATTGAGAATTTTCTACCCCAAAACCTTTTAAAGAATTGGTTTTAAAATGATTGGTAAGTTTCTCGTATGCAAAATTATATTGATAAGCCCAATCTTCAAGCTTAAAAACATTTTTATTCTTAAGTTGCTCCGGAATCTGAACACTGCGTTGGTAAATAATCTCACTAGGATCGAATGTGCTTACGATATGCAGGAGTTTTTCCAAATTACCTTCACTTACCAGAAATTCTCCCGTAGAAATATCTACCAAAGCAATTCCGTATTTTTCTTTTTCTTTGTGAAGCGATAGAAGAAAATTATTTTTCTTCGACATTAAAACCTGATCGTTGAACGTTACTCCCGGAGTTACCAGCTCCGTAACGCCACGCTTTACGATTCCTTTTACCGATTTAGGATCTTCCAACTGGTCACAAATGGCAACTCTCATCCCTGCTCTCACAAGCTTCGGCAAATAAGAATCTACAGAATGATGCGGAAATCCAGCAAGCTCTATATGCCCTTCTCCATTGGCTCTTTTCGTTAAAACAATTCCTAAAATCTGTGATGTTTTTACAGCATCCTGCCCAAAAGTTTCGTAAAAATCTCCTACTCTGAACAGCAAAAGTGCATCCGGATATTTCGCCTTGATGGTGTTATACTGAGTCATTAAAGGGGTTTCTTTTTTCGCTGCTTTTGCCATTACAATCTGTCTTACAATTGGGACGGTAAAAGTAAGAAATAAAACAGAAGCATTCAAGGAGATAACCGAGACAACAAAAATCTAAAAACAGTATCTTTGCCAAAAGAAAAGTACCAATATGACCATCAAAGAAAAACAGCAGGATATCATTAACGAATTTGCCTTTTTGGATGACTGGGAACAGAAATACGAATATATTATTGATCTTGGAAAAGAGCTAAAGGGACTTTCGGAAGATAAAAAAACAGACGAAAACCTCATCAAAGGCTGCCAAAGTAAAGTGTGGATTGATGCTGAATTTAAGGATGGAAAATTATTTTTCGATGCCGATTCTGACGGTATTTTGCCTAAAGGGATTGTTTCTCTTCTTATCAGCATTTACAGCGGGCATTCTACACAGGAAATTCTCGACTCTGATTTCGATTTTATTTCCGAAATCGGGTTGCAGGAATTTTTGTCTCCATCAAGAGCCAACGGATTAATGGCAATGACCAAACAGATTAAATTTTACGCTGTTGCTTATCAATTGAAATCTTAAGAAGTGACCCGAATTTTAGCATACCGTTTTTCTGCTTTTGGTGATGTTGCCATGACAGTACCTGTGTTCAGGGAGTTTTTGGAGCAGAATCCTAATGTAGAAATCATTATGGTTTCCAGAAAAAATTTTGAAAGCTTATTCTCTGATATTCCGAATGTTATCTTCCACGGAATTGATGTAGACGATTATAAGGGTTTTTTGGGAGTCCGCCGTTTGGCAAAAGAACTTCTTAATCTTTACAATCCTAACTATATTGCTGATTTGCATGATGTTATCCGTTCTAAAATACTGGATAAAATTTACATCAGAAAAGGATTAAAAGTTTTTAAAATAAACAAAGGAAAAGAAGAAAAAGAAAATCTTACCAATGTTTGGAATTTAGATAAATTTCAGCTTAAAAAAACTACAGAACGTTATGCAGATGTATTTCGTGAAATGGGTTTTACGGTAAAGCTTTCGCACCAGCTTCGTCCGAAAACTACACAAAAAAAAGGAATTGGTTTTGCTCCTTTTGCACAGCATAAAGGAAAAATGCTGCCTTTAGAAAAGTCTTTCGAACTGGCAAAAATTCTGGCAGAGAAAAATACAGTTTACTTTTTTGGTGGCGGAAAAAAAGAAATGGAAACCCTAGAAAAATGGGAACAGCAAATCCCCAACACCCAAAGTTTGGCAGGAAAACTTAGCCTTTCGGAAGAACTGAATAAAATATCTGAGCTGGAAGTAATGATTTCTATGGATTCTGCCAATATGCATTTGGCAAGTATTGTGGGAACAAGGTGCATTTCTGTGTGGGGTTCTACCCATCCTTTTGCGGGGTTTTTAGGGTTCGGACAAAGTGAAAATGACGTGGTACAGATTAAAGATTTAAGCTGCAGACCGTGTTCCGTTTTTGGAGACAAAGAATGCTTCAGAGGAGATTGGGCTTGTCTTGAGGAAATAAGAATTCAGCAAATTATTGAAAAAGTTTAGCACAATGAAAATTTCTGTGTGCATTCCGGTCTTTAATTTCGATGTAAGAGAATTGATTACAGAATTAAAACATCAAATTCAAAAAGATTCTTTAAATGCAGAAATTATTGTTATTGACGATGCTTCAGACTCCAAATTCACCCAATACAACCGGGAACTACTAGATTTGTGTGACGGTTTTGTCTGTCTTGAAAAAAATATAGGCAGATCAAAAATCAGAAATCTTTTTCTTAAATATTCGCATGCCGATTACCTACTTTTTCTGGATTGCGACGGCCAAATTATTTCTTCTGATTTTTTAAAAAAATATTTCGATTTTTTAAAGCTAAAACACTCATCACAAGTCGTTTATGGGGGAAGAACTGCCCCTAAAAAACCTTTGACACCCAATAATATTTTAAGATGGAGGTTTGCTGTTGAAAGAGAAAATTTACCTTTAAAAAAAAGAATTGAGAAACCTTATTTAAGTTTTCAGACCAATAATTTTCTGATTTCTAAGAATGTTTTTGAGGGAGTGCCTTTTAATACTTCTGTCAAAAAATACGGATATGAAGATTTAATTTTCGCGATGGATTTAAAAGCCAAAAACATCCCGATTCATCATATTGAAAATTATATTTTAAATAACGATGTGGAATCTAATGAGGTTTATCTTAATAAAGTAGCCGAATCTATCGATAACCTTGCGTTATTACTGAAGGATAAAACGTTACATTCAAAATTATCCGAAATAAAAATAGTAAAAGCTTACCTGTTTATTTCTAAAATTCCTGCATTAAAGTTTGCTGTAGCAAAAATCTTAAACAGTTTTGAAGGTTATTTTATCAAAAATTTACGCTCTCAGAATCCTAATCTTACGTTTTTGGATCTTTATAAGCTTCTCCTCCTTATAAAAAGAATATCATAACTATTTTTGGAGAAATTCAAAGAAAGTTCTTTCCTATAAATTTTACTGTTGATATTGCATTTTAAAACTGAGAATATCAATCCTTCCACTCAGTAACCATATTGTACCATTCAGTCATATAAAATTGATTCGAGATTGCATTCTGTACTACATTTGTTTCAACAAAAACAAACAGTTACACTTTAAATCTGAAAATATGGAAACTTACATCAACAAAGAAGAATTAGCTTACCAAAAAGCAGCCACAAGAGTTAAAGAATTAAAAGGGTTTTATGGCAATCTTACTTCATATTGCCTAGTAATTTCTTTTTTAGCGGTTCTAAATCTTTTAACTTCACCAGAATATCTTTGGTTTTTATGGCCAATGTTAGGATGGGGAATTGGCATCGTTGCACATGCCGCCACCACTTTCGGAATCGGAAAAGAATGGGAAGAAAAGAAAATAAACCAGCTTATGCAGGAAGAAAAAAATAATTCGAAATCACTTTAATTAAATATCACTAAATAACTATCATCATGAACTATAATATCGCACAACAAAGAGTAAAAAATTTAAAATCATTCTATAAAAACTGTATGTGGTTTTCAATTGTAGCAATCATTATTTCGGGAAGAGGTTTTGTAAAATGGATGACCACAGATTACACTTTTCATGGCTCATTAATCCTTACAGTTTGGGCAATAATTCTTGTAGTAAAAGCAGTAAAATTATTTATACTGAATTCTTCTTGGGAACAAAAAATTATTGAGCAGGAAATGAATACTGAAAAGAAATATTAGGGTATAAAAATCAAAATATTTATTTATTTTTAGCATTTAGATATAATCTTGAAATTTAAATGGGAATGATTAAAACAGTTATTATTGAAGACGAGAAACCTGCCGCAAGAAAACTGGAAAGAATGTTGGGTTTATTTCCTGATTTACAAATTGTTGCCAATCTGGAATCAGTAGAAGAAGCAGTAGAATGGTTTTCGGGGAACGTGCATCCTCAGCTTATTTTTTCTGATATAGTTTTGGGCGATGGGCTTTCGTTTGATATTTTCGATAAAATTTCCACCAAGGCATTTATCATTTATACCACCGCCTTCGATCAGTATACTTTAAAAGCTTTCAAGCTCAACAGTATCGACTATCTTTTAAAACCGATAATGGAAGAAGATCTTCAAGGTGCTATTGAAAAGTTTAAATCTTTTATCCCATCAGATCAAGTTATTAACTCGTCCGACATTAAGCAACTCATTAAGAAAGAAAAAACAGTTTTGTCCAGAATTCTTGTGAAGATAGGATATAATCTTAAGATTGTTCAGACCCAAGAAGTAAGCTGTTTTTTCAGCGAAAATAAAATTGTTTATCTGCAAACTCAGGAAAGAATATACCCTTCAGATTTCACGTTGGATGAGTTGGAAGATGTTTTAGACAAAAAGAAATTTTTCCGGGTTAACCGCCAGTTTATCATCAATTCAGATTATATTAAAAATATACATACTTCTCCCAATTATAAAGTGGAACTGGAGTTTCAGCCACAAGAAGAAATTACCGTTAGCCGCGACAGAGTGAAAGATTTTAAGGATTGGCTGGTAGGAAATTAAAAAAACCTTAAACAGAATGATTGTTTAAGGTTTAGTCTTTTATTAAAAAATATTTTAGGAAATTACACCGCTTCCGATAAGTTCATCATCCAAATACCAGGACGCAAACTGACCTTCTGCTATTGCAGACTGCAATTCTTCGAATTCTATATAGAAAGCGTCTTCAAACTGATACAAAACAGCTTTCTGCAAAGGCTGTCTGTATCTGAATCTTGCTAAAACTTCCATAGATTCTCCATTTTTTAGTTTTAAATCTTCACGAACCCAATGGAGTTCAGAATTATCAATTTTTAAAGCTTTTTTCAAAAGTCCCGGAAACTGATGCCCTTCTCCTACAAAAAGAATATTGTTTTCCATATCCCTGGAGATGATAAAGCAACTTTCCTTGTGACCTCCTATTCCTAAACCTTTACTTTGACCAATGGTAAAAAACTGTGCTCCCTGATGTTTTCCAATAACTTTACCATCCGTTTTTTGATAATGAATTTTTCGGCTTAAAAATTCTAATTCTTCCTGTTTTGAAGAAAATTCAGGTTTTTTTTGAGCAAAAATTGGTGAATCTTTAAAAATTTCTACAATTTCTCCTTCTTTTGGAACCAACTGCTGTTGCAAAAACTGTGGTAAACTTACTTTTCCGATAAAACACAAACCCTGCGAATCTTTTTTATCGGCGGTTACCAAACCTATTTCTTTGGCAATTTCTCTTACCTGAGGCTTTGTAAGCTCTCCGATAGGAAATAAAGCTTTAGAAAGCTGATCCTGACTTAACTGGCAAAGGAAGTAAGACTGGTCTTTATTATTATCTTTACCTGCCAAAAGATGAAAAATTTCTTTTCCGTCTTTATCGATGGTAGAATTTACTCTTGCATAATGCCCCGTTGCCACTTTATCTGCACCTAAAGACATTGCCGTTTTCATAAAAACATCAAATTTTACTTCTCTGTTGCACAAAACATCTGGATTGGGAGTTCTTCCTCGCTGATATTCATCGAACATGTAATCTACAATTCTTTCTTTGTAAAGATCACTCATATCGATTACCTGAAAAGGAATTCCAAGCTTTTGAGCCACCATAAGCGCATCATTGCTGTCTTCTATCCACGGACACTCATCTTCCAATGTAGCCGAAGCATCATTCCAATTTCTCATAAAAAGAGCTACTACTTCGTGCCCTTGCTGTTGCAGCAAATAAGCTGTAACACTAGAATCTACACCTCCGGAAAGGCCTACAACTACTTTCATTTTTTCAATTTTACGAAACTCTTAACGGGAGTTCTTAGTTTGACGGTGCAAAAATACGATTTTATTAAGCAGTATTTTGATTATTAAATAAATGCTTTAAATTTGAATGATTGATAAACCATTAACAATGATGAAAAAAATTATACTCTCGGCTTTTATTTTTTCTGCTTTGGTCTTAAATGCTCAAACAGAAAACAGTTCTCAGGACACAATGCACTCCAACTGGACTTTCGGAGGGGGAATTGGAGCAAGTTTCGGAAGCAACAATTACTTTAATCTTTCCGCAGCACCACGAGTGGGATATCGGTTTACAGACAATCTGGAAGGCGGAGCTTTGGGAAGTATTTCTTGGCAGAAATCTAATTATTATCGTTCGACCATGTTCGGGTTGGGACCATTTCTGAACTATTATTTTGCAAGATCTTTTTTTGTAAGTGCCAATTATCAGCATTATTTTATTAACTATAAAGATACTTTTTACGATTTTAAAGCAACCAAAAATGAAGATGCTCTATATCTTGGCGGCGGTTATATGCAGAGTATCGGTAATAATTCTTATCTGCAATTAGGATTGATGTACAATGTGTTGTGGAAAGAAAATTCGAGTATTTTCTCTAGCGGATTAGTGCCCAATATTGGATTTGTGGTAGGATTGTAAATTATTGATTTTGGAAAATGTAAGAAAAAATAAAAAGCATCGGAAATATCCCGATGCTTTCTTTTTATAGTTTAGTTATTCAATCTAAGACTGAGATTTTTCAGCAGATTTTTTTGGTTTTGATGTTTTACCTTCTAATCCGTCTTTCGCTTCATTAAGATCAAGAACTACCGTTTCTCCTTCAGTTAACTGTTTATTTACCAACATTTCTGCCAATAAATCTTCAATGTACTTCTGAATAGCTCTTTTTAGAGGTCTTGCTCCGAAATCTTTATCCCAACCTTTTTCAGAAATAAAATCTTTAGCTTTATCTGTTAACTCAACTTTATAGTTCAGTTTTTCTAATCTGCTGTAAAGTTTATTCAATTCGATATCAATAATTTTCTTAATATCTTCTTTCTCAAGAGAGTTGAAGATAATAATATCATCAATTCTGTTTAAGAATTCCGGTGCAAATGCTTTTTTAAGTGCATTTTCTATAGTACCTCGGGCTCTGGAATCAGAATTGGTTTTCTTCGCGTTTGTTCCGAATCCTACTCCATCCCCAAAATCTTTAATATCTCTTGTACCGATATTCGACGTAAGGATGATAATTGTATTTCTAAAATCAATTTTTCTACCTAAACTGTCTGTAACGTGGCCTTCATCTAAAATTTGAAGCAGGATATTGAATACATCGGGGTGAGCTTTTTCAATTTCATCCAAAAGAACAACTGCATAAGGTTTTCTTCGTACAGCTTCGGTTAATTGCCCGCCTTCTTCATACCCAACATATCCCGGAGGCGCTCCAACCAATCTTGAAACCGCAAATTTCTCCATGTATTCGCTCATATCGATTCTTATTAAAGCTTCATCAGAATCGAAAAGCTCTCTCGCCATTACTTTACCAAGTTCTGTTTTACCGACACCGGTTGTTCCGAGGAAAATGAAAGTTCCGATAGGTCTGTTTGGATCTTTTAACCCGGCTCTGTTTCTCTGAATGGCTTTAACTACTTTTTTCACAGCATCTTCCTGACCGATTACTTTACCGTTCAGCTTTTCATCCATCTGAGCCAATTTGTCGAGTTCATTTTTGCCCACTTTGGTTACAGGAACACCACTCATCATAGAAACAACTTCTGCTACATTTTCTTCAGACACCGTTTCTTTCTTCTCTTTTACGTCTTTATCCCACTGATCCTGAGCAGAATTAAGCTCCATCTGCAAACGTTCTTCTTCGTCTTTCAGTTTTCTGGCTTCAAGATAATCCTGAGCTTTTACCGCTTTCTGTTTTAGCTCTTTTATTTCCTCAATTTTCTTTTCGAAATCGATAATTGCAGTAGGAACTTTCATGTTTTTGATGTAAACACGAGAGCCTGCCTCATCCATCGCATCAATAGCTTTGTCTGGTAAAAAACGGTCTGTAATATATCGAGATGTAAGGTTTACACACGCCGCAATAGCTTCAGGAGTGTAAATTACGTTATGATGCTCTTCATATTTGTCTTTAATCTGATTCAAAATCTGGATGGTTTCTTCAATAGAAGTTGGCTCCACCATTACTTTTTGAAATCTTCTTTCTAAAGCTCCATCCTTCTCGATGTACTGACGGTATTCATCCAAAGTTGTCGCACCAATGCATTGAATTTCTCCTCTTGCTAAAGCTGGCTTGAACATATTGGAAGCATCTAAACTTCCTGTAGAACTTCCCGCTCCAACAATAGTATGCAATTCATCTATGAATAAAATTACGTCACGGTTTTTCTCGAGTTCCGTCATAATGGCTTTCATTCTTTCTTCGAACTGACCTCGGTATTTGGTTCCGGCAACAAGACTTGCAAGATCCAGCGTAATAACTCTTTTTCCAAAAAGAACTCTGGAAACTTTTTTCTGTTGAATTCTCAACGCCAAACCTTCAGCAATCGCAGATTTCCCAACGCCCGGCTCACCAATTAAAAGAGGATTGTTCTTTTTTCTTCTTGATAAAATCTGAGAAACTCTCTCTATTTCTTTCTCGCGACCGATAACCGGATCTAATTTTCCGTCTCTTGCCAAAGCGGTTAAATCTCTACCAAAATTATCTAACGTTGGAGTTTTACTTTTTGCAGAACCAAGATTTCCCGTAGGTTTTCTCATTTGCTCAAATTCTTCTTTATCGTCATCGTCATCATAAGCAGAATTCTGCGGAGTTTGTCCAGAATTTTTCAGCATTTTTTGATACTCTCTAGAAACACCTTCATAATCTACATCATAAGCACCCAAAATAGTAGAAGTAGGATCTTCATATTTATAAAGAATACCCAAAAGCAAATGAACGGTATTAATTTCGTTTGTTTTGTATTGTCTGCATTCGAGCTCTGCACGTTTAACGGCATGATCTGCCATTTTCGTGAAAGAAATATTGGTAACCTCCTCAGAAATAGGATTTAGACTTGCTGTATTTAAAGTTTCAATTTTTCTTCTGATCTGTGTTAAATCGGCATTAAGGTTTTGAAGGATTTCTTTTGCAGAGTTTTCTGTTTTTATAATACCTAAAAGTAGATGTTCTGTATTAAGAAATTCACTTTTCAGCCTTCGGGCTTCATTTTTGCTTTGTTTGAACACCTGGCTCAAACCTTGTGAAAACTTATAATCCATAATTTATCTCATTAGAATAAAAGCAACGTTGCCTTATATTCGATATCTAAATTACAAATATTTTACCAAATAACAATTAATGACTTTATGGCAGAAAAATGTTTTTTATCTTTCTGAAAATGATTAAGTTTGTGATTCTCAAATTCTGTTCATGAATCCTGATACCGCAACTTACATCGGTTATGCCGCTTCTCTTTTTATTGTTTTAAGTTTTATCCTGAAAGATTTAACAAAAATCAGGATTGTTAATTTAATTGGCTGTATCTGTTTTGTAATCTACGGTATTTTCAGCGGTATGCTTTGGCCGGTTATTATCCCCAATGGAATTATCTGTCTGGTGCAGATTTATCATTTAATTGCAGCAAAAAATAAACATGAGCAGTAAAAAAATTTTGGTTTCCGCGTTCAGCAATTTGTATACGGATCAAAGAATAGAAAAAGTCTGCCGAACTTTATACGAAAACGGATACCAAATTGAGCTAATTGGAAATGATTGGGGCGGTAAAACAGAAATGCACCGACCTTATCCTTTTTCCCGAATTTCTTTATCTTCCAAAAGCTTAAAAACCGCTTATTTTGAATTCAACTGGAAGCTGTATCATGAATTAAAATCTAAATTTGATAAAAACACAATTCTTTTAGCAAATGATTTGGATGCACTGTTACCGAATTATTTAATTTCAAAAAAATACAATATTCCTTTGGTTTTCGACAGCCATGAGATTTTTTCTGAAATGCCTGCTATACAGGGTAAACTGTCACAAAAACTGTGGAGATATCTCGAAAAAAGACTAGTTCCGAAAATAAAATTCATGATGACTGCAAGTTCGGGGTATGCAGGCTGGTTTCATAGAAAATATGGCGTGGATGCAGTGGTTGTAAGAAATGCACCGAGAAAGTTTGATTTTTCACAAAATATTCCCGAGAATAATCCTAAAATCATTTTATATCAAGGCGTTATCAATCCTTTCCGCGGAATCGATAAGGCGATATTGGCAATGCATGATCTTGAAAATGTAGTTTTTAAAATTGCAGGTGATGGTCCTATGAGAAAAGAATATGAAGATTTGGTTACAAAGGAAAATCTTCAGAAAAAAGTACAGTTTTTAGGGAAATTGCTGCCACAAGATTTACGTAAAATTACGATTTTGGCAGATTGCGGAATGAGCATTGAAGAAAACGGCGGAGAAAGTTACTTTTATTCTTTGCCCAACAAAGTTTTAGACTGCATTCAGGGCAGAGTTCCTTTAATTATGTCTCCATTTCCTGAAATGGAAAGCATTAAAAACAGGTTTGATGTGGGCAAGATTATCGAAAATCATAATCCTCAGTCTATAGCCCAAGCCATAAAAAAAGTGTTAGAAAAAGGCAAAAAAAATTATTTTCCTGAACTCGAAAAAGCTGCCGAAGCCTTATGTTGGGAAAATGAAGAGCACAAAATTCTGAATCTTTTTGAAAAAATTACACTCTCTTAGTTTCAGAAATACACTATAAATGTCTGCTGCGTTATTCTAATCTTTTATCTTTGCAATATACAGTGTATTTATGAGAGTTTACGACACCAAACATTTCCTTAAAATTCTTTTTAGCCTTCATAAAAGCGATACGTTGAAGATTCTTTTTCCTTCGATGCTTCTTATGGCTGTATATTCTTACGGAGTTCAGTATTTTGAGATAGAATATCTTCATTTAACTTCAAACTCGAAGGTGAGCAATGTAGGGATGATTCATTCTTTACTCGGATTTGTACTTTCTTTGCTTTTGGTTTTCAGAACAAATACAGCGTACGACAGATGGTGGGAAGGCAGAAAACTGTGGGGAAAACTGGTAAATGATTCCAGAAACTTTGCCATCAAAATTAATTCTATTCTTGCAGAAGACAGACAATCTGCACATCAAATTGCAAGATATATTAAATATTTTCCGCATTTTTTAGCAAAACACCTTTCTAAAGAATCTACGAGACTCGCATTGGATGAAGATTACTCTGAAATCGAAAACTCATTGAAAAATCACGGCCCTTCAGATTTAATAGCCCTTCTTAGCCATAAATTATATCAGCTTAAAAGAGAAGGTAGGATTACCGATACAGAAATGCTATTTTTAGATACACAATTATCTGGTTTTCTGGAAGTTTGTGGCGGATGCGAGAGAATTAAAAACACTCCTATTCCTTATTCTTATTCATCTTTTATAAAAAAGTTTATCATTCTGTATGTTTTGGCTCTTCCGATTGCGTATGTCATTAATCTCGGATATTTTATGATTCCACTAACGGTTTTTGTCTTTTATGTATTGATGAGTTTAGAATTAATAGCTGAAGAAATAGAAGATCCTTTTAATAATGATGAAAACGATATTCCTATGGAAACTATTGCTCAGAACATAGAACGAAACGTTCATCAAATCATCGTTGGAAAAAAATAAACAGCTGAATTCGGTCTGCAATTGAATTCATAAATTTTAAATAGAAATAATATTTTGGTACACAAATTAAAGCTTGAGGAGCTCAACAGAATAGATGTAGAAACATTCAAGAAAACAGATAAAATCTCTTTGGTCGTCGTGTTGGATAATGTTAGAAGTATGCATAATGTAGGAGCCACTTTCAGAACTGCGGATGCATTTTTGGTGGAAAAGATTGTTCTTTGCGGAATTACACCTCAACCTCCACACCGCGAAATCCATAAGGCAGCTCTGGGTGCTACAGAAAGTGTAGACTGGAGCTATGAAAAAGACATTAATACCGCTATTGAAAATTTGAAATTAAATGGTTTTGAAATTTTGGGAATCGAGCAAACTTCAAACAGCATTATGATTTCTGATTTTAAAATTGATCATTCTAAAAAATATGCCATTATTCTGGGCAATGAAGTAGACGGAATTAGCGATGAAGCTTTACCAAACATCGAAACTTTCCTTGAAATTCCTCAATTGGGAACCAAGCATTCTTTAAATGTAAGTGTTTGCGGAGGAATTGTAATGTGGGAGTTTGCAAAAGCCCTAAAATAAAAAACTGCTTCTGTCTGAAAGACAGTGCAGTTTGAAATAAATCTAATAAAAAGTAAAAATGAAAGGCGACAAAGGTACATTTTTTTTGGACGCCGACAAATTTTTAAGAACGAAATTTTCAACTTTTCAAAAAAAACAGGTTGATAAGGAAATTGTTTAGTTGAATTTTTTATAAATTAGCACAATGTTTATTAAGGACTATATCTCAAAAGATTTTCCGTGTTTTCATCTTTCTGATTCTATAGAGTCGGCAAGAGAAACAATAGAAGCTTTTGGATATACACATATTTTCATTAAGAAATCTCATCACTTCCACGGTGCAATAGCCAAAGACTTCCTCTATGAAGAAGAAGGGAACCTTAAAAATCTGGAACATCAGATTGAAAGATTTGCTATTTTGGAAGACAATAATATATTAGACAGCATTCGTCTTTTTTATACTTTCGATGCGAATGTAATTCCTGTCATCAATAAATCCGAAAAATATTTGGGATATATTACCTGTGATGATGTTTTCCGTACCCTATCAAAATATCCGCTTTTTTCAGAAACCGGTGCAATAATTACGGTAGAAGTACCTTCCAGAAAATATTCTATGACAGAAATTGCCAATATTGTAGAAAGCAACAATTCTAAATTTTACGGAGGTTTTATCAGCATGATGTCGGATGAAGTCATCCAAGTAACATTGAAGATGAGCAATGAGAATCTAGCGTCTATTGATGCAACATTCGACAGATACGATTACAGAATTGTAGAAAAATATTATTCTGACGAGAAAACAGATATGTTGAAAGACCGGTTTGGTTTTTTACAGAAATTTATAGAAATCTAATATGAAGGCAGCCATTTATTCGCAGAAAAAAGACTTAGATACTTTTTTATATTTAAGTAAATTTATCTCCGAGCTGGAAAGCAGAGGTGTAGAATCTGTTCTGTATAACGAAATGGCAGAAGCACTTCAGTTTTCTAAAATTTTCGAAACTTTTTCTCATAAGCAAGATCTTATTGAAAAAAAAGTAGATCTTTTTTTTACTTTTGGAGGAGACGGAACCATTGTAAACGCTCTTACTTTTATAGAAGATTTAGAAATTCCTATTGTAGGAGTAAACACAGGAAGATTAGGTTTTCTCGCAAGTTTTACCAAAGAGGAAGCTTTTAAAGCACTGGATTCTATTCTTAAAGGAGATGTGAAAACCAGCCGCCGTTCTGTAATTGAAGTTGTTTCTCCAAAATCTGAAGATTTTTTCCCATTTGCCTTGAACGATGTGACAATTTCCAGAAAAGAAACCACATCTATGATAACCGTAGATTCTTACATTAATAACGAATTTCTGAATGTTTTTTGGGGAGACGGAGTAATTGTTTCTACTCCAACAGGTTCTACTGCCTATTCTCTAAGTTGCGGAGGTCCTATAATTTCTCCCAACAACGAAAATTTTGTTATCACCCCAATCGCCCCTCATAATCTTAATGTAAGACCTTTGGTTGTGAATGATAAGGTCGAAATAAAGTTCAGAGTGGAGAGCAGAGTTCCACAATATTCTCTTTCATTAGATTCCAGACTTATTCATATCGAAACAGATCAGGAAATCGTGATCAAGAAAGCGAATTTTCAAATTTTGCTTGTGCAGCCAAACAATCTCAGTTTCTACGAAACTATACGCCAGAAGCTTCTTTGGGGAAGAGACAAAAGAAATTAATTATTGATTAAAAAAATGTTATCTTTACAAGAATTTTCAAACTAAATTTAATCTTACTAAAAGCTAAAATATGAGCAGAATTTTTCCGGCAGGAGTTGCCACAGGTCAGTTAGTTACAGATATTTTTCAGCATGCGAAAGAAAATAAATTTGCATTGCCTGCAGTAAACGTAATCGGTTCGAGCACCGTAAACGCTGTAATGGAAACTGCTGCAAAACTAAATTCTCCAGTTATTATTCAGTTTTCCAACGGAGGTGCTGCTTTTAATGCAGGAAAAGGATTGAGCAATGACGGACAAAAAGCTGCCATTCTTGGTGCAATTGCAGGAGCTAAGCATATTCACACTTTAGCAGAGGCTTACGGAGCTACCGTAATTCTTCATACCGATCATGCTGCAAAAAAACTATTACCTTGGATTGACGGTTTACTAGATGCAAGCGAAGAATTTTACAAACAAACTGGTAAATCGCTTTACTCATCTCACATGTTGGATCTTTCTGAAGAGCCTTTAGAAGAAAATCTTGAGATTTCTGCTCAATATTTCGAAAGAATGGCAAAAATGCAGATGACTTTAGAAGTTGAAATCGGCGTAACAGGTGGTGAAGAAGATGGTGTAGACAACTCTGGTGTTGATAACTCCTTATTATACACTCAGCCTGAAGATGTAGCTTATACTTACGAAAAATTAAAGGCTGTTTCTGATAACTTTACCATTGCTGCTGCTTTCGGAAACGTTCACGGTGTTTACAAGCCAGGTAATGTAGTTTTAACTCCAAAAATCTTAGAGAACTCTCAGAAATTTGTTCAGGAAAAATTCGGAACTGCAGCTAAACCGGTAAATTTTGTATTCCACGGTGGTTCTGGTTCTACTTTAGAAGAAATAAGAGAAGCAATTGATTATGGAGTAATTAAAATGAATATTGATACCGATCTTCAGTTTGCTTATACAGAAGGAATCAGAGATTATATGGTAAACAATGTAGAATATTTGAAAACTCAAATCGGAAATCCTGAAGGAGAAGAAAAACCAAACAAAAAATTCTATGATCCAAGAGTTTGGGTAAGAAAAGGTGAAGAAACGTTCTCTAAGAGATTGGTACAGGCATTTGAAGATTTAAATAACGTAAATACGCTTAAATAAAATTTGTATAAAGTAAAATGTATAAAGTACAAAGTATTTTAATGCTCTGTTTTTATACATTTTACACTATACATTGTACATTAATACTTATTAAAAATGGCATTCGACTGGTTTAAAAGAAAAGCACAAAATATTACAACCTCTACAGATGAGAAGAAAGATGTTCCGAAAGGACTTTGGCATCAGACTCCTTCTGGAAAAGTAGTGGAACATGACGAACTTAAAAGAAACAACTATGTTTCTCCGGAAGATGGCTTCCACGTAAGAATAGGAAGTGCTGAGTTTTTTGATATCCTTTTTGACGAAGGCAAGTTTACCGAATTGGATGCTAATGTTGAAAGTATTGATATGCTCAACTTTAAAGACACAAAGTCCTATACAGACCGTCTGAAAGAGGTAAAAGCAAAAACAAAACTTACAGATTCTATTAGAAATGCTGTTGGAACCGTAAACGGAACCGAAATGGTGGTTTCTTGTATGGATTTCGCTTTCATCGGAGGATCTTTGGGATCTGTAATGGGAGAAAAAATAAGAAGAGCGATTGATTACTGTATTAAGAAAAAACTTCCTTATATGATTATCTGCCAATCTGGTGGAGCAAGAATGCAGGAAGCGACTTATTCATTGATGCAATTAGCAAAAGTTCAGGCAAAACTGGCTCAGCTTTCAGAAGCGGGTCTTTTGTATATTGCCTACCTTTGCGACCCTACTTTTGGCGGAATTACCGCATCTTTCGCAATGACGGCAGACATCATTATGGCAGAACCTAAAGCATTGATCGGATTTGCAGGGCCAAGAGTAATTCGTGAAACCATCGGTAGAGATTTACCTGAAGGTTTCCAGACATCAGAATTCCTTCAGGAAAAAGGGTTTGTAGATTTTATCGTTAAAAGAACAGAAATAAAAGATAAAGTATCGCAAACAGTAAATTTATTGGCTTCGAAAGCATAAAATTTAATTTAAATAAAACAAATCTCTCTCAATTTGGGAGAGATTTTTATTTTTTATGAGGACTTTTAAAGTGATTTTCAACACCATAAAAAGCATGAGTTTAAAAAAAATTCTCAGGCTTTTGTCCGCTGTGTTACCCCATCCTATTTTCTCGGTTTTAAGTTTTTATGCAACAATAAAGGCTTTTACCATTGCACAGAAGCTTTATCCTAAAACTGCCTCAAAAAATGGAAAAGGCAATGCCTTCAGACATGCATTTTGGTGCTGCCTCATTACCATGTACTGCAGTAAAGTATCTTCTCCTGAAAAAGCTTTGGATTTCTGTAAAAAAATTACAGATCTTCACGAAGAATTATTTCCCAATAAGCCATTGGAAACCAAAATGGATTTGCACAACAATAAGGTGGGAATGGATTATTTTATGGAGCTTCTCCCGGGAATTCACCGTCAGTTTTTTGAAAAAAGTTTCTTCGTAGAAGAGTTGCAAAAGAAAACAGCAAATGCAAAAGTGTTGAAAAACCTGGATGATGATTTTGCCGGAGAGTTGGTTTATTTGGATGAAAAATAATTATTCTCATTCACAATATAGATTCAGTTTATCATTGACGATGTCAAATTTTTCTTCTCATTAATGTATATTTCATCACTTTTTGTAATCTTACGTTTTTTTAATTAAGTTTAAACAATTAATTTCATCAAATGGTTCTCAGCAGAATTTGGTCGGCGTTTATTATTATTGCGATTGCAATCGCGAGTATAAAATATATTTCATCAAGCCATTACAAAACCATTTTCAACGATATGGTGGTTGGAAAAGGCGGAGATACGGTACAAATTGCGAATCAAAATATGAGTGCGATAACGCCGCTTATAAGAGATAGTTTAATGAAAAAAACAGATTTTGCTGATAATAGAATTCATTACAAAACCGATTCTCTGAAACAAAATGTAAAGGTTTACCGTATTCAGGAATCAGATGGAGTGATAGGAACTTCAGAAACAGCAGTAAAAATCTGTCTCGGTTTAATTGGAATCATGACATTATTTATGGGATTCATGAGTATTGCTGAAAAAGCTGGTGGAATAAATCTGTTAAGCCGTTTAATTCAGCCATTTTTTTCGAAATTATTTCCCGAAATCCCTAAAAACCACCCTTCTTTTGGACACATGCTGATGAATTTCAGTGCCAATCTTTTAGGTCTGGATAATGCAGCCACACCTTTTGGTTTAAAAGCTATGGAAAGTCTGCAGACTTTAAATCCAAATAAAGACACCGCAAGTAATTCACAAATTATGTTTCTCTGCCTTCACGCAGGAGGGATGACTTTAATTCCGGTTTCCATAATCGCCATACGAGCTTCAATGGGTTCGAAGACACCTACAGATATTTTCTTGCCCTGTATGATTGCCACTTTTACAGCTACTTTGGCTGCAATGATCATTGTTTCGGCTTATCAGAAAATCAATTTATTAAGACCTGTTGTCATTGCGTATGTGGGCGGAATTTCTGCTATTATCGGACTTTTGGTAGTTTATTTGGTTCAATTAAGTAAAAATGAACTTGACGATTTCAGCAAAGTTCTAAGCAATGGACTCATCCTTTTCATTTTTGTTGCCATCGTTCTTGGAGCAGTTTACAAAAAAATAAATGTGTTTGATGCTTTTATTGAAGGTGCAAAGGAAGGTTTCACTACCTGCGTGAAAATTATCCCGTATTTAGTGGGAATGTTGATCGCTATTTCTCTTTTAAGAACTTCAGGCGTTTTTGATGTAATAATTGACGGAATGAAATTGATCGCTTATTCAGCCAATATAGATGCAAGATTTGTAGACGGGCTTCCAACAGCTTTAATTAAGCCTTTATCTGGATCTGGAGCCAGAGGCATGATGGTGGATACTATGGCAACTTTTGGCGCCGACAGTTTTCAGGGGAAATTGGCAGCGGTTCTTCAGGGAAGCTCAGATACGACGTTTTATGTGATTGCAGTTTATTTTGGAGCCGTAGCCATTAAAAATACCAGATATACCGTAATTGCCATGCTTCTGGCAGATTTGGTGGGAATTATTACTTCTATTGTACTGGCATATTTGTTTTTTGCTTAGATAAATTTTAAACTTAAAAATATGATTACAGATAAAGAATTTACATTACGGCTGATCCGTCAGCTAACTCAGGCATTAGAAAAACTGATTTTGGATAAACCTGAAGAAAGTTTAATGCAAAAAGATTTAGATTTCGACTCTTTAATGAAAGATATTTTCAAATTCGATTTTGTAACACTTTCATCAAAATCAAAAGAAGAAATCATTGAAATTGTAAATGAAAGACAGGAAAGAGATCGTAAAGATTATTACGAAATGCTGGGAAATCTTTTCTATTATAACGGAAAGGTCTTAAATAAACCCGATTTTTTAGATAAAGCCAAAACTTTTTACGAGCTTTATTTACAAACCAGCGGAATTTTTGCGCTTCCCATCATTAACAGAATAAGCGAAATTAAGAATCTTTCTTAGATTAAAATCGTTCTAATTTCACAAAAAAAATGCTCACGACTTATTATTATCATGAGCATTTTCGTTTAAAATCCTAAGTATTTAACTTCTGAATTACTTTTGTTTCTTTGCCCAAAGTTCCATTTTTCTGTTGAGAACATCTAAAGGAAGACAACCCTGATTCAGAATTTCATCATGAAATTTAGCCAAACTGAATTTATTTCCAAGTTCTTTTTGATATTTTTCTCTCAGCTCTCTTATTCTTAAAGAACCGATTTTATAGCCTAAAGCCTGTCCGGGCATTGCCATATATCGTTCAACTTCTGCAACTGCTCCCGCTTCATCGTAGGCAATATTATTTAAAAAATAAGTAATTGCCTCTTCTCTGGTCATTTTACCTGTATGAATCCCGGTATCTACCACCAAACGAACTGCACGAAGCATTTGATCGCTTAAATATCCCATTTTTTGGAACGGATCTGTATATAAGCCAAATTCAGGTCCTAACGTTTCGCAATAATGTGCCCAACCTTCTCCATAAGCTCCAAACCAGCCAAATCTCATAAATTTTGGAAGTTTTGTATTTTCCTGCTGTAAAGAAACCTGATAATGATGTCCCGGAATTGCTTCATGCAAGAAAAGAGATTCCATTCCTGAAGTTACATTGAATTTTGTAGGATCTGGAATAGGCATATAGAAAATACCCGGTCTTTTTCCATCCGGAGTTCCCTGAATATACTCTGCACTTGCACTCGCTTCACGAAATTTTTCTGTCTGTCGGATTTCAAATTTTGTTTTGGGAGTAACTCCAAACATGGTTTTTAGCTTTGGAGTAATTTTAGCTAAAATTCCGTTGAAGCCATCCAAAACCTCTTTAGATGTTTTATAAGGCATTGCTTTAGGATCTGTTTTTACAGAGGTAATAAACTGTTCCAAAGTTCCTGTGAAGCCAACCTGCTGTTTTACTTTTTCCATTTCACCCCGAAGCATTGCTACTTGTTGTAATCCTATTTTATTGATTTCTTCGGGAGTTTTGTTGGTGGTAGTCCAGCTTTTCGCATAAAATTCGTAGATGTTTTTACCATTAGGCAGACTGTTGTAACCATCTGTTTCTCTCGCATTTGGCAAATATTCTTTTTCAAGGAAATCCCCCATTTTTTTATATGCCGGAATAATATTTTTTAAGATAGATTCCTTATAAAGTTTTGCATATTTATCTTTTTGATCTTTGGTGAAGTTTTTAGGAAAATTATTAATGGGACCATAGAAAATATTTTTTTCAAAATCCGTAGTAATAATTTCTTCTGACCTCATCTGAGGAATCATTTTGATGACTAGTTTTTTGGGTAAAACCATCTTATTGGTCATTCCTTCTTTGAAATTTTCTGTTGCCGCATTCATCCAAACCGGAAATTTCTCCATTCTTTTCAGCCAATCTTCATAGTCTTTGTCTGTATTGAAAGGCTGACTTCCCTGCCCGCTTCCATATAACGGAAAACTTAAAGGCAAACCTCCAAACTGTGTAAAAGGAATATATTCCGGGTGGTAAACAAAAGCTTCAATTTTGTCATTCAATGTAAAATCCAAAACATCGTAAACTACTTTATCATCATCCGAAAGGCTTTTGTAATCTACATTTTTAAGCTGCTTAAGCACCGAATTATAAAATGCTAATTCTCCAGATATAAAATCTTTGTCTATATTAATCGGTAACTGGTCGTTATATCTTAAATCTCCCTGAGAAGTAGCTTCTAAAGGATATAGCTTTAAATATTGCTCATAATAATTGGATGCAATAGAATCTATATTCGTAGGCGTAACTTTGGTAATCGGAGAATCTGTTTTTTTACAGGAAATTACTGCCGATGTAAGACTGATTGCTAAAATGGCTTTCAGAAAGATATTTTTCATGAGAATATACATTTAAAAAACAAAAATAACCAATATCATTATGTAAATGCATTTTGTATGCAGAATTTCTTAAAAAAAAATTCAAAATATTTTTCACATTAGTACATTTTTCTATCTTTGTCTAAACCATTTAACATTCATCGTATTACTGTTCTTTTTGCAAGAAATAATGAAAGGGATTTTAAAAATTTACCATCCGGACGAAACACTAAAATACAACATAAAAAGCTCTTACTGCAAGGCTGTTTATAGTAATCAAAAACATTTACTGGAAGTAGAAATCATTACAGATGACAGTCTGGATCATGTGGATGACGATTCTCTGCAATACAATTTTCCTCAGCTCTCTATGGAAATTTTTGATTTTCCGATAGATTCTGACGAAATTGAAGGGCAAACTTTCCTCATTAATGATTCTGATGACGAAACTTTTACTGAAGTAGATTTGTTCGATGACGAACATGCTTACATCTATGACAACGAACTTTGTTTTGAAAAAAACGAAGACAACGAACTACAGGTAATCTGGAAAGGAACGATTGACGATTTCTACACCGGATCCGAAACTCCTCTTCCATTCCGGATGAAATGCGAATTTAAGCCGGACGAAATTGTTATAGATGAAGATTAAAAAACATTAAGTTTTAGAAATCATTTAATAAAAAAGCTTTAAACATTTAAACCATTAAGGTATAAATATTTAAAGCTTTTCTTATCTTGTTTAAATATGTGGTTTTGGCTTGATTTTTTTGATGAAGAAAAGAAAATTATCTTTTATTTTTCTCTTTCTCCATCAGCTCTTTAATTTTTCTGTCTTCCCAGTTTTTACCAATTGCAAAAACAGTCATCCCATGTGCAATAATACCAATTCCCCATCCGAGCATAGGAAGATAAAACCAAAGATGATTAGGACTGGTTATTAGATTGAAAATAACTAAAAACGGAATGACGATACAATAAGAAATTAAATTTGCATAGAAACTTTTAATTTCTTTAACCCGTTTATGTGCTCGTTCATAAGAATCGTTTTTAGTTTCTTCTATTTCATTTACCACTTGAGGTTTATGAGAAAGCATCGGAAGTTTTACTTTAAAATAATCTTCAGATTTTTCTATAAAAACGTTTCTTTGGGTAAGCAATGCATATCTCTGTACAATATTCGCTAAACCAATACCTGCACTTTCTTTAATCTGCTCACGAACCTGGAGATTATTTTCAATACAGAGTTGGTCTCCCTGGCTAAAAATTTTAATCAGTAAAGGCTTGGAAGAAGTCGCAAGGTTGTGTTTAATGCAGTTTTCCAACAGGAGCTGTAAAGACAGAGGAACAACAAATTTTTTTGCATCGGCCTCATTAACATCAAAAATAAAATCTACACTATCTTCAAAGCGGGTTTTAAGTAAATCGCAATATATTTGGGCAAATTCTACTTCATCGTCCACAGAAACCAACTCTTTATCTTTCTGTTCCAAAACATACCGGTAAATCTTAGACATTGATGCAGTAAACTTCTGTGCCTGAACAGGATTTTCATCTATTAATGAGCTTAAAACATTTAATGAATTGAAAAGAAAATGAGGATCCAGCTGGTTTTTTAAACTTTCTAACTGTGCATTGGCAGATTTTGCAATAAGCTTCTGTTCTACAACTTCTTTTTTGGTCGCTTTTTTAAGCTCTTCCATGAAGCCTTTTGCATGAAGAAATGCAGAAATGAGTAATGCAATATTAATGGTAAACCAATTGATGAAATTGTATTTTCCAAGAAAATATTCTTCTGTTGTTGCTGCTTTCTGAAACACCACAAAATTGATGTAATTACAAAAATAAACAAGAATGATATTGGTAATTAAAATAGCTACAATGCTGATTATTGCACGCTTCGTTGTAGCTTCAGACCAGGGAAATTTTTTATTGAGAAAATCATTTATCAGTCCATTGCCGCCACCCAAAATAAATGAATACATGGATGAAATAAGGATCGTTAATCCAAAGTTTTCTATTGTCTTTTCAGTAGTAAAAAGAAAGAAAAAAAACATAGAAGTGGCAAGAGAAACCCACGCCAGCGTAATTACATTTTTACGTGTCATACAGATTAATATCTTCAAAAATAGGATAAAAAAGCTGCGTTAGAAAAAATTCTGTTCACAGCTTTTCTTAAAATTTATTTCCCGGCTTGGCTGATAAAATATTCAGCTTCCTCCTTTCCCCAATTAGGATCTAGTGAGGTTTTAGGCTTAAATGATTGATATTTCTCCAAAGCCATTTTAAAAAGTTCCATACCCTTTTCTTTACTTCCACCAAAATTTTCTGGAGTAAAGTACGTGTCTTCTGCTTTAATTAGGGTAACTCTTGGATTGGTAGGATCAAGCTTTTCTGCCACTTTCAGCTCTTGTTGAGCCTGAGATCCAAAGGTTCTGAATCTTTCCATCGGATTAGCCATCATTTTGAGCGAATAAATCATTTTCTGAAGAAGATGAATTTCTGAATTGTCTTTTTCCACAGCGTTTGCCGCATCTACAAATTTCTGTGCATTATCTGCCGCTTCATCCAAAGCCTCCGTTTTACCGTTTTGCTTTTCGCTTCTTCCTTTCTGAATATAAGAAAGTGCTGCATAATAATTCGGTTGCCATTTTCCTTTTTCTTTTTCTGCAATTCTTTGAAAATCATTGGCAACAGCCAAATAATCTTCTGAGGATTTCGACTGCTCTAGTTTGGAGATTTTCTCAGTCATAACTTTTTCATAATTACCCTGAGCATAAGCAACTAAGCTCATACAGCCTAAAGCAAAACTTAAAATGATTTTTTTCATGATTTTTAAATTTAAAATTAATATTTTAATGAATTTTTAAAGATTATTATCTATCGCTTCCTGCGTTTTATCTATTCCAAAACTAATTAAAGCACCTACATACACAAAAGTTTGAGTTGCAGGCAAAACAGGAGCACTCACCTCTCCATTCGAAGAAAAACGATACCCGTAGATGTTTTTGTTTCCCAAAATATTATTAACTCCGGCAACAAGAACAGTAAATGCTTTAGCATCTTTTTTTCCTAGATTGGGAAGATAATTCAAGCTGAAATTCAAAGAATTAAAGTCTTTTACTTTACCTTGAGATTTCATGATATTTTCGCCATTTGCCGCAATAATGTTGTAGAAAGGTCTTCCCGATGTATATGTGTATGAAAAATTAAAACCCGTTTTCCAAGAATTTACAAATTTGCTTGCAACAAACGAAATGTTATGCTTTGCTGCAAAACTTGGATAAAGCTCTGTTGGGTAATTCAAAAACTCCCTTCTGCTATCTAGGTAAGAATAAGAAACCCAATAATTTATATCTTTAAGCGTTTTTTTATCCCTCCAAAGTATTTCTATGCCTTTTGCGAACCCGCTTCCCTGTTGTGGAATAACTGTATTCTGAAAGCCTGTATTAATTGTTTTTACTAAATTTTTATAATCTTTGTAAAAAGCTTCCAAACGCAATGTTCTTTTGTCTTCGCTTCTTTGAATCTGGAATATATAATGAGTGGCTTTCTGAAAATTTTGGCTGAAATTCTGTGTTAAATATCTAAATTCCGGTGTTTGATAAAAAATACCGTACGCCAATGAACTTACCCATTTTTCTGAAATTCTGTATGCTGCCGAGAATCGAGGTGCCACATTCCACTGATTGAGAAAGCTTGAATTTTCTGCTCTTAAGCCTAAACTTGTAGAAAAATTTCTTCCGAATGCTAAATTACTTTCTGCAAATAATGCTGTGGCAAAGTTGTTGATTGTGTTTTTCTGCGGTACAGAATTAAATATAGAAGATTGTGATTTGTCATTTTCAGACATTAATTCAAATCCGGCTTTTACATTGCTTGCAGAAGCAATTTTTCTTTCGAAAACAGCTCTGCTGTTCCAGTATAACCCTTCAGAATTTATATTTACGTTTCCGATGCTGTTTCCTGCATTTAGAATTCCTATTTGCAAATCATTTTTATTGATGCTGAAAGACGAGCCTATATTCATTAAATAACTGCCCATTTTCTTTTTGTAGGTAAGACTGTGAAATGTATTTTTTCCCTGAACAGAAGGTTGTTGTTCATCGTAATTTTGTTCTAAGCTGGGCTGAGAAACAACGAGTGAATTGGTATCGAAACTTCCGTAATATTTAAGAAAACCACCAGACTTTGTTCTCACTCTGAAATTTCCGTTTACAGAAATATTTCTCGGAGCTTTAATAAAGTGGGTATCAAAATTCAGGATTTTGGTAATTAAGCCTAAATTAAAAATATTAGCGTCTAAACCATAGCTGAATGTTTTTTTCTCGTTAAGATGCTGATAATTTCCGCCCAAAGAAAATGGAAAAATATTAAAAGAATATGAACTTTCATCGGGCATATCAACACTTTCCAGTAATAAAACAGATGATAAAGCCTGTCCGTACAGTGCAGAATACCCACCGCTGGAAAAAACACTTCCTTTGAAGATTGAAGTATTAAATCTTTCTCTTCCTGCAAGACCGGGAACCGAACTGCTGAAATAATTGTTAACAAGATTTCCGTCTATGTAGTATTTGGTTTCTGCACCGGTTCCACCTCTTACAAAAAGACCTTCGCTGTCGCCTGCGTTCTGTACTCCGGGAAGAAATTTATATCCTGTAGTAGTTTGTCCCTGAGAACCTGCTGTAGTGTAAATATCCATGGGAGTAAGTGCTGCTGTAGCCCGTTTTCTGTCACTTGCTTCTATAGAGCCAGCAGAAATAACAACGGCATCTATTTCGTTTACTTGCTCTTTAACATCTGCATTTACAACCAGATTTTCATTGGCTATAGAGATATTTTTTTGTACTTCTGCATATTTAGGATGCGAAAATATGAGAATATGACTTCCCTTTTCTGTGGTTTCAAAAGAAAAACTACCTTCTTTGTCTGTGGTTGCTCCGTCATAAGTATCTTTAAGCGTAACATTAACTTCAGCTATACCTTTATTCTTAAACGTAACTTTACCGGAAACTTTAACCTGCGAAAAGGTAAAAGCAAAGCCTAAAATAAAGAGAAAGCTGAATAGTTTTTGAAATAAAATTTTCATGGATGTTTTAATTTTCTGTAAAATTATACTGAAAACTATTCTAAAAACTATTTTTGTTACTGAATCGTTATTTCTGCTTACTGAATCGTTTTTATTGAAATGACCTGCTTTAAAACATTTTCTAAATCATAAAAAAACCACCAACTTTCGTTGATGGTTTATCATATTTATTATTTAAACTGCATGTCTGCAACAATATTCATCGCTTCCTGAAGGTAAGAATCTTTCTGAAGATTTTTTATCCAAAACTCGGATTTCTTTTTAAATACCTCATCTTTCTTTTCTCTTTCTATTTCTGAAGGATACATCGCAAATTTCAGTCCGTTATCAAATTTAGAAAGTTTCTTAAATTTCTCAATCTGAGCTTTTCTTTGCTTCATCAACTCATTAAATTTATTGATATTTAAAGTAATGGTTTCTTCTTTATTCAGTTTTTCTCTCCATTGTGCAGATTCCAGAAGTAACTGGTAGTTTGCATTTTTTGCCATTCTTTCATTGCTCGCTTTTTCTAAAGTTTTTACATCTAGACCATTCAGCTTTTGGAAGCTGGCACTAGGAATTTTATCCCATGCAAGAGCAAATTCATCATATCTTTCACCAATTTCTGCATAGGTAAAGAAATCTTTCATCTGAATATCAGAAACAATTCCTTTTCTTTGGTTAGACTCGCCGGTAATTCTGTAAAACTTCTGAATCGTTAGTTTTAAAGATCCGAAATCATCTTCAGTATTCAAAAATCTGTTTAAATCTACGAAAGTCTGTACTGTACCTTTTCCAAACGACTGTGGAGAACCTACAATAATCGCTCTGCCATAATCCTGCATTGCTCCGGCAAGAATTTCTGAAGCAGAAGCAGAAAGTTCGTTTTGCATAATAACCAAAGGACCCGTCCAAATAGGTGTTTCCTGTTTGTTTTTAAGCGTCTGAATTTTTCCGTTCCCATCTTTTACCTGAACATAAGGTCCTGCGTTCATGAACAATCCCATAATATCGCCAACTTCGGTTAAAGAACCTCCACCGTTATTTCTTAAATCCAGAACAATTCCTTCAATTCCCTGAGCTTTCAGTTTAACGATTTCATTTTTAATATCATCGGATGCGTTTCTTCCTTTTTCATCTTCAAAATCCGCATTAAAGCTTGGTAAATTAATAAAACCATATTTTTTTCCGTTCGGAGAATTTACAATAATACTTTTAGCAAAAGTATCTTCAATGGCAACTTCTTCACGAATCATTGTTACATCTCTTATGGTACCGTCTTTCTTCTGAACCGTTAAAGTTACCGGAGTTCCCTTTTCTCCACGAATTAACCTCACAGCTTCATCCGAAAGCATTCCTACCACATTTACGGCATCTTCTTTCGGTTTAGATCTTACTTTCAGGATTTTATCTCCTTCAGAAAGCTGTTTCGATTTCCAAGCAGGAGCGCCAATCGTTAATGCACCCAAATATAAATTTCCTTTTTTCTCCTGAATTAAGGCTCCAATACCAATTACTTTTCCTTTAAACTGGGTATCAAAATCTTCTTTATCTTTCGGAGAATAATAATTGGTGTGCGGATCGAAAACTTCTGTATACGCGTTCATATACACCGTAAACCAATCCATTTTTTTTCTTTTTTTGAATCTGGTAAAGGTTTCTTTCACCAAATCTTTTACCTCATCTGTAGCTTTTGTAAGCTTTTGCTGAGGCGAAAGAACTTCCAATTTTATGGTATCTTTCAATTTAAATTTCTGTACAGAATCTTTTTTCTCTTTTTGAGTTTCTTCTTTGCTGTTCATCGATTCAATTTCCTGAAGAATATTGTACTTGATGAATTTTTTCCACTCATTATACTGATCCTGCTTGTTTACAGGTGTTTTTTTAAGCTTCGGCTCAAGAATTAGCGATTCGTCTTCTTCAAGATTTATGGGCTTACTGAAAATATCCTGAGTCATTTTATCGATTTCATCAACTCTTTGGTACAATCTGTCTATAGTAAGCTTGTAAAATGTAAGATCTCCCTGAGTGATATAATCATCAAGCTTTGTTTCGTGTTTAGAAAATTCATCCATATCAGACTGCAGAAAATATCTTTTCGCAGGATCTATCATTTCAAAATAATGCTTGTAAACATCCTTAGAATACGCATCATTGAAAGCTTTTGGACTGTAATGTAAGTAAGAAAGAGTATTTTTAACACTCACCATAATCGTCTGCATCTTTTCATCATCATTTTTAGGTGAATTGAAACAAAACATAAGACTTGTTAATGGAATGAGGAGTAAAAATTTATTCAGTTTGAAATTTTTCCACATAAATCTATAATATATTTTATTAAATTTTTTAAGAATTATTTTTATTAGTAGCTATAATTAAATTACCGTTACAAATTATCAAAATTAATACCTTATTTAGAATAATCAATTAGTTTTAAGTAATTTTGTTACAATTAAATTTTTTATATGGAAAAACCACTTATTCTGGTTACCAACGATGATGGTATTACTGCTCCGGGGATCAGAAATCTTGTAGAATTTATGAATGAGATAGGAGAAGTAATTGTGGTGGCTCCCAATTCTCCGCAAAGCGGAAAAGGTCATGCAATTACCATCAACTCTACTTTAAGCTACGAAGAACTGCATTTAGATGGTCCTCAAAAAGATTTTTCTTGCAGCGGAACGCCAGTAGACTGTGTAAAGATGGCATTAGATAAAATTCTTCCCAGAAGACCAGATATTGTGGTTTCAGGAATTAATCACGGAGCCAATTCTTCCATTAATGTAATTTATTCTGGTACAATGTCTGCTGCGGTTGAAGGTGGTGTGGAAGGACTTCCGTCTATTGGCTTTTCTTTACTGGATTTCAGTTGGGAGGCAGATTTTACACAGGCTAAAGAATATATACAGAAAATTGTTAAAAAAACTTTAGAAAATCCTATGCCTAAAGGTGTTGTATTAAATGTGAACATTCCAAAACTTCAAAAAGATGAAATAAAAGGGGTAAAAATATGCAAACAGGCGAACGCTAAATGGGAAGAAAGTTTCGATGAACGCATTAATCCACACGGAAAAAAATATTACTGGCTTACAGGATATTTCAACAATATGGATGAGTCTGAAGATGCAGACGAAACAGCTTTGGCAAATGGCTATATTTCTATTGTTCCGGTAAAATTCGATCTTACAGCGTACGAATATATGAATACTTTAAATGAAATAATGAAATTCGATTAATAACGCTTTAATAAAAACAATCAAAAAGACAGATTTCTAAATTTTGAATAGTAGAAATCTGTCTTTTATTTTCTATTCTTCTCCTCGATCCAGCGGCTCATATATTTGGTTGAGTTGAGTTGATGATGCTGCAGGATTTTGCCAAGATAATTCTCGTTTCTGTGAGCCTGCAGATGGTCTTCAATTTTAGAAATTCTTTCCCAAAACAAACCGACATACAATTGCTTATCAAACATTTGTTTCAAAATCTCATAAGCATTTTCATTGGCCAGATTCCAAAGCGACTGACTTTGATATAACTCGATGGCTTTTTCTACAAACATGTCATCAGAATCTTCGATAAACCCATTCCAAGGCAAATCTTTATGCATCGCTTCGGCACCGACAGTCGTTGTAACATTGGGTAAGCCAAACTGCATACTTTCCCAAAGTTTACCTTTTAGACCTGCACCAAAAGGAATGGGTGCCAACAAAATTCTGTATTCATTAAAAATAAATTCGACATTTTCTGCCCGCCCTTTTACCAAAAAACCTTCTTTCTCGTTGTGGAGTAGGTAAACCTTATCAGAAGCATAGGCACCGTAAATATGGAGTTCAGCTTCCGGAAGTTGTTTTCGGATCGATTTCCAGATCGATTTCAATTTGAGAACCGTTTGCCAATTGGGCTCGTGGAGAAAGTTTCCGATGCTTACAAAATGTTTTCTCTTGGCAAAAGGTGTTTTATTTTTCTCGATTTTCTCTGTCAGAAAAGGAATATAAAGCAGAATTTCCGGATTGATTCTGAATTGATTTATCAACAATTGATACTCAACTTCAGAAATAATCAACGATAAATCACATCGTAGTACCGACGCCATTTCTCGTTTGAAAACATCATTAACCAAATCCCTATTTTCCACTATTCTTTTATCAACAAACGCTTTCCGCCGGGCTTCTCTTAAGAAATGCAAATCTTCTGTATCCAGGATTTTTATCGCATTAGGGCAACTTTCAGAAACGCGCCAACCAAACTGCTCCTCGGTCACATAACGGTCAAAAAGGACAATGTCGGGATTTAGATTTCGGATTTTCTCATCAAAACTCTCGTTATTGATCTCGATTTTTTCCACCTCTATCTTTTCCGAAAACTCTATGTTATTAGAAGCGGTCAAAAAAGTTATTCGGTAATGGTTTTCAGAAAATAACTGCATCAATTGCATCATCCGATGTCCTGCCGCCGTAGAAGCCGGCTCCGGAATAACGAGTCCTATAATAACGAGATGTTTCACAGGTACAAAAATAGAAATTCTAAATCATATAATTGGGGCAGCTATTTCCGCCCTCCGTTCCCGCTATCCCGAAAGCCATTGCTTTCCCAGAGCTTTTCGGGATGAGCTCCACTCAGGTCGGGCTGCAGATTCAGCATAAAAAGAAGATTTGTCGTTAGGATACTATTTTAACTCGTAGTGCATTATCAAACGAGATTTATTTTTAGGTTGTTTATATTTCTATCAAAAATAAATCTATTCAAAAACTGAATAGTTGTAAGGGTTGTAA
>NZ_JADQBD010000040.1:0-29763 GCF_017808115.1 Chryseobacterium sp. RR2-3-20
ATTGTTCATGTATTTAATGACTTGGTAATCAATTAAATATACGATTTTTTAATCAAATGGACAATCTTTTTTTTTTTAATTCCTAAATGCACAACAGGTTTAAATATATATAAATCAAAAATTTAACCTATTGTTTAGCTTTGCGTTTTATAAATCCTTATCTCAAACTTAGGTAAAAACAAAAAAATCCGGCATTAAGCCGGATTAATATTTAGATAAAGTATCTTTTATTTAACGAGCGTGTCGAAAGGTGCCAATTTAAAATCATCAGATTTTACCTGCTCAAAATAAGAAGATTTGCTGTTGCTTTTAAGTTTTTTCATGGCTTTAGAAGCTGCTAAGAAATCTGAATCTACTTTTGTAGCAATCTCTGTTGGTTTAAAATCTTTTTTTACAGATTCATCTTCTACTCCAAGGTAACCATTTTTTTTGGTGATGTAATTAATGTAGTTATTATAATTCCCCAAAGTATTTCTAAAGTATAATGTATGATAGTTCATACATTTTGTAGAGTTTTTTTTGTTTACAATACAGCTTGCCATATTGCCTTTGTAAAGATCAAATTCTGAAGATAAGGTTTCATATTCTTTTTTCAGAGCTTGTTTTCCATTGGTATAAATAGAATTGTCGCCTTGTGCTTCGCTTATTTTTTTAAGATGTTCTAAAACAACAGGAACAGTGTTTTCAATTTTAGATTTTGCTTCCGAAACTGCTCCAAAAACAGATGAAGACTGTGCGGCTGCAACATTAAATATTAATAACAATAATACAGAAAATAACGTATATCTTTTCATGAGTAATTTTTAAAGCACTAAAATAAATATATTTTCTCATTTTATGCCTATTCATTTCGATTTTATTTAATATAATTTAACAATTTTTAGGAATTTTCTCCATTTATTTAACTTTTACTGATAACTTGAGATTGGTAATGAGTTAGATTTGATATTTATTTTCAATTTAAATGTTTAATTTTCAATATGTTATATAATTTAACAGTTTATAACTATAAAAATAGTTGTATGATTAGAAATAATTTCTACATTTGTATAACTAATTCATTAGTGATAGTTTTTCAAAGTGAATTTTGAAAATAATTGTAGGAAAACTAAAATCTGTACCAATGCAGATCGTAGTTTAAAACAGTAAAAAGTTAAATGCTTTTTATATGATGAAAAAGTAGATGTTTCTACCATTTAGATTGAAATGAAATTATGAAAATACACACTTTAACCAAAGCAGAAGAACAGGTAATGCAGTTTTTATGGAAATTACAGAAAGGTTTCCTTAAAGATGTACTGGATCTTTTTCCGGAACCAAAACCTCATACTAATACGGTTTCTACGATTCTTAAAGTTTTGAAGGAAAAAGATTTTGTTGATTATGAAGTTTTTGGGCGACAGCATCAGTATTACCCTTTAATAACGAAGGAACAATATTCTGGTAAAACCATGAAAAATCTTGTGAAAAATTATTTCAAAGGATCTTACAAAAGTGCCGTGTCTTTCTTGGTAGAAGAAAATGAAATGAGCGTAGAAGATCTGGAGATGCTGCTTAACGAACTAAAAAATAAAGATTAATGATGGAAGCTGTATTTTTTTATTTAGGTAAAGTAATTTTATGCTCCGGTGTAATGTTTCTCTATTATCAGTTGTCTTTAAAAGACAAGACGTTTCATCATTACAACAGGTTTTATCTTCTTTCGGCTATGGGAATCTCCATTTTGCTGCCTTTAATAAAAGTAGAAGATTTTACCATTGAAGTAAGTAAGAATCTGTTTTTATTACTCAGTCAGTTTCAGAATATTAACCAAGAAAATACTATAAACAATGACTACACTTATCTTAAAATTATTTTTTCAGCTCTGGGAGTGGTTTCTCTCTATTTTTTAGGGAAATTTCTTTACGGAATTTTCAGAATACAACAACTGAAAACACAGTTTCAGAAAGAAAGTTTTGAAGGAGTTAATTTCTATCAGACCAATCTCTCGGAAGCACCATTTTCTTATTTCAAAAATCTTTTTTGGAAAAACACCATTACGCTGAACTCTGAAGTAGGAAAGCAGATTCTGAAGCACGAAATGGTTCATATTGAACAGAAACATTCTGTCGACAAAATTATTGTGGAAATTTTAACTTCAGTTTTTTGGTTTAACCCTTTCTTCCACATCATTAAAAAAGAAATCAATCTTATACACGAATATCTGGCTGATAAAAAAGCCGTTAAACAATCGGATACCAAAGCATTTGCGCAGATGCTTTTAGCAAGCCACTTTTCCGGAACACAGTTGCCTGCTACAAGTCCGTTTCTTAGTTCAAACCTTAAAAAAAGACTTAAAATGTTACAAAAACCCAAAACAAAATTCGGTTATGCGCGAAGAGTATTTGCCCTACCTGTACTTTTTACTGTTGCTTTTGCTTATATGGTAAATGCAAAAAACAAAGAGATTCAACAAGCAAATAAAGAAATTGATAAAGCCGTTGAGGAAATAAAAAAAGATACTTTATCTCCAAAAAATGAGGTCAATGAAATCGTGCAATTGCAGCAAGAAAAAATTTCTAAGACCAATGACGAATTAAAACAAAAATCGGATAAGCTAAAAACACTTAGCGAACAATCTAAAGTTAAGACTGCTGAACTTCAGAAAATTGCTAAAGAAAAAGGTGAAAAAAGCTACGATTTTGAATTGAAAGCGAAGGAACTAAAAGGGCTTTCCAAAGAAATGGATAAACTTGTTGATAAAGATAAGCAGTTCAAAAATGATTTTGATATGCTAATGAAAACGCGAGAAAAATTAAGAAGTCAATTAGGTGCAGATTCGTCTATTAATGATTTAAAGATTAATAGAGTTTTCCCGGATGGAGATAATTATAGCATCGTCATCAATGGAGATGATTCAGGTTTGGATAAAATCTTTGACTCTAAAGAATTTAAAGATTTAGGTCTAAGCCAAGAAAAAATGAAGGCTCTAAAAGATAAATTAAACTCTCCTGAATTCAGAGAAAAATTTAATATACTAAATAGCAAATGGAAAAACATCCCTGAGAATTATAATGATTTGGGGAAAATTGCTAATCAATATGCTCTAAATGGAATTAGTTTTTACGGCGATGTACAGCCTTCGGTAAACAAAACCCTTTCTAAAAAAGAACTTCGAAAACTAGAAAAACTTGCAAAAGAGCGAGCTAAAGTTGAAGAAAAGTTACGCGATATTAAAAAGCAACAAAAAGATTTGCAGGGAAATCCATGGATGATTTCTGTGAATGCATACGATCCTAAAGTAAAATATACTGCAACAACGAAATATACAGAAGCTCCAAATCCTCCAATTCCCCCAAATGCTACCATTCTTTCTCGTGGCACGGTTTTCAAAACTACTGCTGCAGAGATGATTAAGGCTAATTCTGATGAAAATATTAAATATTTTGTCGATGGAAATCCTATATCAAAAGAAGAAATGCAGAATATTAATCCTAAAGATATAGAATCTATGAATGTTAATAAAACAAAGGTTGATGGAAAGCAAGCAGGAGAGATTCATATTAAATTGAAGAAAAAATAGGTTTCAAAATACAGTGTCATTTTATTCTAAATGAAAAAACTAATCGAATTGAACTAAACAAAACCCAATAATGAGAAAAATTATTGCCTTTTTAATGATAATAAGCGGTTTTTTCAGCTTTGCACAAAATCGTTTTTTTTTACGAGTATAAATTTATCCCGGATTCTACCAATAAAGCGGATGTAAAAAAAGAAATGATGCTTTTGGATATTGATAAAAACGGGTCCAGTTATTACAGTCAAGACAAATATATTTCAGATTCTACCGCAAAAGCGGATCTGGAAAAGCAACTGAAAGTTTCTTCCGGAAATTTCACCATTAAAAGAACCGAAAAAGGTGGCGTAGTAGGGTATAAAGTAACAAAGCAGTATCCGGATTTTAAAACGTTTATTTTCTTAAAAGTTTCTTCAGATACCTACAAAGTTGAAGAAGACCAGAAACCAGAATGGAAAATATTGCAGGATAAGCAGAAAATAGGAGAATATAATGCTCAAAAAGCAACTACCAATTTTGGCGGAAGAGAATGGGTTGCTTGGTTTTCTACAGACATCCCTTTTCAGGACGGACCTTATAAATTTTACGGTCTTCCCGGTTTAATTGTGAAAATTGAAGATAAAACAGGTTCTCACTCGATGACTTTGGTGGGTAATAAAACTTTTCAAACCGTAAAAACTCAGGAGCAGGAGCTTCCGGCAGGGATTCAATTGTTCGGGATGGGTGGTAAAGAAATCGAAACCAATGAAAAGCAATTTAAAAAAGTATGGAAAAACTATGTAAACGATCCTACTAAAAATATGCGGGAAATGATGATGAAGAATTCGGATGGTAATAATAAGGTTGTTTTTAAATCCAAATCTGCAGATGGTAGAGAGATTTCAGATCCAAACCAAGTTTTTAGGGAAATCGAAAAAAACCTAAGAGAGAGTTTTAAAAAGAATAATAATTTTATAGAACCCGATTTATATAAATAATTTTGAAGTAGTAAAGTACAGGGATTTTCCTGTGGAAGTCGGAAGGATTTTTCTTCCGACTTTTTAATTTTTACTAAGTAAGTATAGTTTTAAGAGGCTCTTAATTAGCCGTTTTATATTTAATATAATAATTTCTGTTGAATTCTACCGGATTTGAGTTGGAAAGCTTTACAGTCTGCCAATCTTCTGTCGGGTTAATTGTTTGATTATCAATTCTAATGGGAAGCTTTAAACCTTTTACTGTATTCGTATAACGGAATTTCAGTTTATTACCTGTTTGTACATATTCCAAAACCGGAACGTTTGTAGTTCTTAGATATTGATTGAATACCGTAGAAAAATCTATACCCGATTTTTCAGAAATATATTGTTCAACCTGTTGTGTAGTAACATTTTTATGGTAGAAATCTTTGTTTAATCCTCTAAGGATTTGTCTAAACTTTTCATCATTGTTAATGACCTGTCTTATGGTGTGGATTAAACTTGCTCCTTTATTGTAAATATCGCTGCTTCCTTCATTATTTACACCATATTTCCCAATAAGCGGAATGTCGTTTTCTATATTTTTTTGAAGTCCTTGGGCATAAATATCAGCAGACTTTTTATCCATAAAACTTTCAGTAAACAAAACTTCAGAATACATGGTAAAAGCTTCATGAATCCACATATCCGCTTTGTCGGTTGCCGTAATATTATTGGCAAACCATTCGTGTCCGCTTTCATGAATAATAATGTAATCCCAATTTAGCCCCACTCCGGTTCCGGAAAGATCTGTTCCTAAATAACCGTTTGAGTAACCATTTCCGTAAGCAATATTGCTTTGGTGTTCCATCCCTAAATACGGCGTTTCTACCAACTTGTAAGAATCTTCATAAAAAGGATACGGACCGAACCAATATTCGAAAGATTTCAACATAGGTTTTACCTGCTGAAACTGTTTTTTTGCTTTTTCTAAATTATAGTCAATTACCCAATAATCTAAATCCAGCTTTCCTTTTTCGCCGTCATAAGTATCTTTAAAATTCACATATTTTCCGATACTCGGGATAATAGAATAAGGATTAATGGTGTTTTTTACCTCCCAAGTCCAGACCGTTCTGTTATCACCAATAGAATTTCCAATTGCTACTTTTTTGTCTATCAGTCTTCCGTTACCGACGCCAACCAATCCCATTTTGGTAATGATATTCATGGTCATTCCTTCATCTGGCTCATCGCTCCAAATATCTTTTACAGGAAGCCAGACAGAAGCACCAATTCCTTCGTCTGCAACACTCATCCAAGGATTTCCTTTTTCATCTTTGGTGAAAATCCATCCGCCGTCCCAAGGTGCATTTTTAGCAATAATAGGCTCTCCGGAATAAGAAATTTCAATTGAGAATCTTTCTCCTTTTTTGAAATCTTTGTTAGAAGAAATAAAAATAAAATCGCCCTCTCTTTTAAAAGCTTTAGAAGTCGGAAAACTGCATTGTACTGCATGAACAACTAAGGGTTGCTGCAAGTCTATCTGAAATATAGGGTTGGAAATATCTTTGGTAATTTTAAAACTGATTTTATTAGTTCCTGAAATGCTTTTCTTTTCAAATTCAGGCTCAATAGACAGATCGTACCTTTTTACATCCCAAAAATTTCTGTATTCTGTGTTAGATCCTTTTAAAGTATCCTGTTTTGTGAACGTTTTATCATGATTGAAAAGTTGCCCAAAATGTAAAGTTGAACAGAATAAAAGTGCCAACGAAATTATTTTCATCTTAAATTGTATAAATGATATTCAAAAATAAAGAATATTATTCAACAAATTCTGAAATTTAATGAATCCTGTATTTTAGGATGACTTTAGGCATTTTAAAGATAAGATTTAAACTAAAAAAATCCGTTACAACAATGAAGTGTAACGGAGTGATATCATATAAATATTTTTGAATATCTGTAATGAATGATAATTAAAAATAAGTGTCTTTGTAAATTTTAGCTTATTTCGTTTTTTCTAAACCCATTTCTCGTTTAAGCGTTTTTTTATAGGTGTAAGAACACATAATAATACTGAATTCATATAAAAACAATAGTGGCAACGCTGCCATAATCATACTTAAAACATCTGCAGGAGTAATAATTGCTGCAACAATCATAATGAGTACAATTGCATGTCTTCTGTATGTTTTCATGAATTTTGGAGTAAGAATTCCTATGCTGGTAAGAAAATAAATAACGATAGGAAACAGAAAAACAACTCCCATACCTAAAACCACCTGTAAAAAAAGAGTAGTATAATCGCTTAAATCATATAGGGGAATGATAATATCCGATATTTTAAAAATCACCCCAAAATTTACGGCAAAAGGCAAAATAAGGAAGTATCCGCATAAAACTCCGGTCATGAAAAGAATCCAAACGGCATTAATAATAAAGATTGAGTTTTTTCTTTCGTTGGGATGCAGTGCCGGACTTATAAATCTCCAAAGTTCCCAAACAATATAAGGAAATGCAATAACCAAACCTCCAAAAATAGAAACCGCCATCATTACATTAAACTGCTGATATAACCTTTGCACACGCACAGGAAATTCTTCGGGTAAAGTAATGCTGTCGCTCCCAAGAATCCATCTTGAAAAATCGTTTACAAGCTTGAAAGTAGGAAAATCGTTTCTTGTAGGACCAAAAAAAATGTGGTCCATAATCCAGTTAATATTAAAACCTACTACAAATGCAGCAATTACTATTGCAATGATAGCTCGGATAAGATGCCCTCTCAGTTCGCCAATATGTCCAAAAAAAGACATTTCTTTTTCTTCACTCACGGGTAATTTTTTAAAGATTCAAATTTAGGAAAAAGTTTCAGTAAAAGAAGTTTAATCCTTTATCTCTACAAATTCTGATATGTTTTCTGAGATTTTTAAGAAAGCAGTTAACATTTAATTAATTCCTTCATCCAACAGTTTATGCAAATCGATAATCCCAAAATACTTGCTGTTTTCAGTAACAATGAGTTGTCCTATATTGTTGTTTTTTAGGATTTTCATAGCATCTTTTGCCAAAGCATCTTTTTCGATTGTTTTAGGATTTACAGACATAATGTCTTTTGCCAAAACTTTAGAAATATCATCTCCATTTAGAAGCATTCTTCGTAAATCTCCATCGGTAATAACTCCAATAATTTTCTCGTGGTCGGTAACCACTGTAATTCCGTGGCTTGAAGCACTAATGGAAATAATTACCTCTTTTATAGAAGATTCCTGGCTTACCTGAGGTTTTTGCGAAGAAACAAACTGTTCCACTCTGGCGGTTAAATTTTTACCCAAACTGCCACCCGGATGAAATTTTGCAAAATCATTTTCTTTAAAATGATTCCATTCCATCAGACAGATTGCCAATGCATCTCCCAAAGCCATTTGGTTTGTGGTAGAACTTGTTGGTGCCAATTGTATAGGACAGGCTTCAACATCTACGTGCGTATCTAATATTACGTCAGAGAATTCTGCCAATTTGCTTTTTCTGTTACCCGTCATTCCTATTAAAGCGGAAGAATAATCTTTAAGATAGGTTACAAGGTTAACGATTTCAGGAGAATTTCCGGAATTGGAAATACATAGAACGACATCCTGTTTTTGGATAACGCCTAAATCTCCGTGTATTGCTTCCGAAGCGTGTAAAAACTGTGCAGGAGTTCCGGTGGAATTGAGCGTAGCAACAATTTTATTTCCCACATGGGCAGATTTTCCGATGCCTACTACAATTAATTTTCCTTTTGCTGAATGAATAATTTCTACGGCTTTTACAAATTCGTCACCTATTCTCTGTTTAAGTTTTTCCAGTTCTGAAATTTCTATCGAAAGTGTACTTGTTGCAATTGAAATGATCTTGTCTCTTTCCATTTTTCATTGAAAATTAATGTATAGAATATCAAAGTTCTTAATTTGTAAAATATATAAATAAAGGTCTTAAAAATTCTATTGCTTTTGTTTTAACTAAAATTTTTATAACTTTGAATTAGATGCAAATTTAGCAATACAAAATTAGATGAGTGCAAAAAAAGCCAATTTATCGGGCGAATTGAAAAAATACTTTGGGTTTTCAACCTTCAAAGGGCAGCAGGAAGAAATCATCAGTAATCTTCAGGAAGGGAAAGATATTTTTGTGCTAATGCCTACTGGTGGAGGAAAATCGCTTTGTTACCAACTTCCGGCTCTTATATCGGAAGGTACAGCGATTGTTGTTTCCCCATTAATTGCCCTGATGAAAAATCAGGTGGATGCAGTTAACGGATTGTCTTCAGAAAACGGCGTTGCGCATGTTCTTAACTCTTCTCTCAACAAAACTCAGACCAAGCAGGTTTTTGATGATATTAAATCTGGAAAAACCAAACTTTTATATGTAGCTCCGGAATCTTTAATTAAAGAAGATTATGTGGATTTTTTAAAAGATGTAAAAATATCTTTTTTTGCCATAGACGAAGCACACTGTATTTCAGAATGGGGACACGATTTCCGCCCGGAATACCGAAATTTAAAATCTATTATTGATAAAATAGCCGATGTGCCTGTTATTGCTTTAACCGCAACGGCAACTCCTAAAGTTCAGGATGATATTCAGAAAACTCTGGGGATGACCAATGCAATGGTTTTTAAAGAAAGCTTCAACAGACCCAATTTGTTTTATGAAGTAAAACCGAAAGTAAATATTGATAAAGAAATTGTAAAATTCATCAATAAAAATAAAGGAAAATCGGGGATTGTTTATTGTCTCAGCAGAAGAAAAGTGGAAGAGTTTGCACAGCTTCTGCAGGTAAACGGTATTAATGCACTCCCTTATCATGCGGGTCTGGACCAAAAAGTAAGGGTTGCCAATCAGGACAAGTTCCTTATGGAAGAAGCCGATGTTATTGTTGCAACCATAGCATTCGGAATGGGGATAGATAAGCCGGATGTACGTTTTGTAATTCATTACGATTTTCCAAAATCTTTGGAGAGTTATTATCAGGAAACGGGTCGTGCAGGTCGAGATGGCGGAGAAGGTTACTGTTTGGCTTTCTATGATCCTAAAGATATTGAAAAACTGGAAAAATTTCTTGCTCAAAAACCTGTTTCCGAAAGAGAAATCGGTTTGCAGCTTCTTAACGAAGTAGTGGGTTATGCCGAAACTTCCATGAGCAGAAGACAATATATTTTATATTATTTTGGTGAACAGTTTGATCCTGTGCATGGTGATGGAGCCAATATGTGCGATAATTCTTCCAATCCTCCAAAATTGAAAGATGCTACCGGAGATTTAAAACGGGTTCTTGAACTTATAGATGATACAAAAGAAAAATTCAAATCCAAAGATTTAATTTCTGTTATTGTTGGTAAAGAAAATGCTGTTACAAAGTCGTATAAATTAGAGCAGAGTTCATTCTTTGGTTTCGGGAAAAATGAGAAAGATAATTATTGGAAAACAATTTTAAGACAGGCAACTGTTCAGAATTTTTTAAATAAAGATATAGAAACCTACGGTGTGCTAAAAATTTCCGAAAAAGGAAAACAGGTTCTGAATGGTAATTTTAAAGAACCTTTTCAAATTGCAGAAGATAGGGAGTTCGATTTATCTCAGACAAAAGCAGAAAGCGATCAGGTTCAGATGCAGTCTGGTGGAGGTTTAGACCAAAATCTTTTTGCACTTCTGAAAGATTTAAGAAAGAAAATTGCCAAAAAGCACGAAATTCCGCCTTACACGGTGTTTATGGATCCGAGCTTGGAAGATATGACGGTTCAGTATCCCGTTACAGTAGAAGAAATCGCAAAAATATACGGCGTAGGTGAGGGTAAAGCTAAAAAATACGGTAAAGAATTTGCCGATTTTATTGCAAAATATGTTGAAGATAACAATATAGAACGTACTCAGGACATGGTTCTGAAGCAGGTTGCGAATAAATCTAGCCATAAAGTTTTTATTATTCAGAATACGGATAAAAAAATTGATCTGGAAGATATTGCAAGAGCCAAAAATCTTTCCATAAGCGAACTTTTGAAAGAAATGGAACGTATTGTATATCAAGGTACTAAATTGAATATTGATTATTATATTGAAGATAATTTTGATGAAGATATCGTAGACGATTTCATGGAATTTATGCGGGAATCTGAAAGCGACAGTATGAAAGTTTTGTTAGATGAATTTGGAGACGAACTTTCGGATGAAGAAGTAAGAATGCTCAGAATTAAGTTTATTAGCGACGTAGCCAACTAGAATACAGCCTTATCCCGTGTTGGGTAAGGTTTTTTATTATGAAAAAGAAGATTTCCATCATATTTATTTTGCCAGATTTGGAAACCGGAGGTGCAGAAAGAATTGTCACCACCATTGCCAATCATTTGTCAAGAGATCTTTTCGATCCTAAAATTCTCCTTCTTCGGAAAGAAGGCGGCTATCTGAATTTAGTAAAAGAAGATGTTGAAATTATAGATATAGATACCGAAAGAATACGTCATTCTCTGAAGCCTATTCTTAAAGAAATATACAAAAGAAAACCACAGATAGTTTTTTCAGGATTCGGGGAAGTTAATGCTTATTTATCGTTATTCATAAAGCTTTTTCCAAGTACAAAATTTATCGCGAGAGAAACCAATGTTGTTTCTGAACACGTTACCAGAAAAGAGATAAGGTTTTTTTATAAATTTTACAATAATTACCATCAGATCATTGCTCAAAGTGATGATATGAGACAGGATCTTATCGGGAATTTTAGTGTAAGAGAATCTAAAATTATTAAAATTAATAATCCTGTAGATTTCGATTTTATCAATTCTAAACTGAATATTTCTTCAAAACCCGAAAGCTTTAAATATAATTTTAAAAATGTGGTTGCAATTGGCAATTTATCAGCCAGAAAAGGGTTTGATAATCTGTTGAAAGTTTTTTCAAGACTGAAAAATGAGAATGTTCTTCTTCATATTTTGGGAGATGGGAGAGATAAAGAAATTCTTCATCAGATGAAAGAATTTTTGGGATTGAAAAACGTAATTTTCCACGGAAGGCAGGGGAATCCGTATGAATTTTTGAAGTTTGCAGATCTTTTTATACTTTCTTCCCGCTACGAAGGTTTTCCCAATGTTTTGCTAGAAGCGGGTGCGTGTGGAACGTATGCTTTAGCCAACAACTGTCCTGGTGGAATTACTGAAATTATTCAGGAAGGAATAAATGGAGAAATTTCAGATATTGAAAACCATGAAGAGTTTTCGCAAATGATTCTTCAGATTTTACACAGAGAACATGATGAAGACGCTATTAAAAACTGTATACAATCTAAATTTTCCAAAGATATTATTCTTAACCGCTACGAAAAGGTTTTAATGGATATTGTAAAATAAACATAAACCGATAATATTTCTAAATTTGCGGACAAATTTTTTATTCTCATGAAAAAACTCCCGAAATTAGGGTGTGCTTGTGAAAAGCATGATTTAACAGAATCTGAATACAGAACTTCAATGGTCGGAACAGATTTTACAGAAAGTAGAAATGCTGAAGTAAGCATCATTCAATGCAGACTTTGCCAAAGAATCTGGCTTAAATATCTCGTAGAATCAGAAAAATCTCCAGAATTAAACAGATGGTTTAAAGGAATTATCGCCAAAAAAGAAGTTGCAGAAATGAAACCTGAAAATGCAGCAGAATACTTAGAAAATCTTCCATGGTATGTTTGTGGTGGAAATTTTTTTGGAAATAAAGAAACTTTTGGAGAAGGTAAACTGGCTTTGGATTTTTAATCGGTTTTTTAAATTTAATCAACTCTCATTCAGTTTTGAAAAAACTTGATTAAATTCACTTTCTCACTTGGTAATAAATCAGTAAATTTGTAAGAATTAATCATCAGATAATAAATAAATTAAAATATAAAATGAGTCAATTCGATGTTACCGTAATCGGTTCTGGTCCTGGAGGTTATGTAGCTGCTATTCGTGCAGCACAATTGGGTTTCAAAACTGCAATTATCGAAAAATATTCAACTTTGGGAGGAACTTGTCTTAACGTAGGATGTATTCCGTCAAAAGCACTTTTAGACAGTTCTGAGCATTTTGAAAACGCTAAGCATAATTTCGAAAACCACGGGATTATCATCAACGAGCCGAAAGCAGATCTTGCGAGAATGGTTGCCAGAAAAAATGAAGTGGTAGACCAGACTACAAAAGGAATCAACTTTTTGATGGATAAAAACAAAATTACTGTTTTTGAAGGTTTGGGAAGTTTCGAATCTGCCACTCAGATTAAAATAACTAAAAACGACGGTTCATCCGAAACCATCGAATCTAAATATACCATTATTGCAACAGGTTCTAAACCTTCATCTTTGCCTTTCATTACTTTAGATAAAGAAAGAGTGATTACTTCTACAGAAGCTTTGAATTTAAAAGAAATTCCTAAGCATTTGGTCGTAATCGGAGGTGGAGTAATCGGTCTGGAATTGGGGTCTGTTTATTTAAGACTAGGTTCTCAGGTTACTGTAGTAGAATTTATGGATAAAATCATCCCTACAATGGATGGAGCTTTAAGTAAAGAATTAACTAAAGTTCTTAAAAAGCAGGGAATGAAATTTATGCTTTCTACAGCGGTTTCTGCAGTAGAAAGAAACGGAGATACTGTTAAAATTACTGCTAAAGATAAAAAAGGTGAAGAGGTAACTGTTGAAGGAGATTACTGTTTAGTTTCTGTAGGTAGAAGACCTTATACAGAAGGTTTAGGTTTAGAAAAAGCAGGTGTTGAGCTGGATGAAAGAGGTAGAATTAAAACCAATGATCATTTACAGACTAATGTTGCCAATATTTACGCTATCGGAGATGTAATAAAAGGGGCAATGTTAGCTCACAAAGCAGAAGAGGAAGGCGTTTTTGTTGCTGAAACTTTAGCAGGACAAAAGCCTCACATTAATTATAATTTAATTCCTGGTGTTGTTTATACATGGCCTGAAGTTGCCGGAGTAGGTAAAACTGAAGAGCAATTGAAAGAAGAAGGTGTTGCTTACAAAGTAGGAACTTTCCCAATGAGAGCATTAGGAAGAAGCCGTGCAAGTGGTGATATAGACGGTTTGGTGAAAATTATTGCAGACGAAAAAACCGATGAAGTTCTTGGTTTCCACATGATTGGAGCAAGAGCAGCAGATTTGGTTGCAGAAGGTGTAATAGCAATGGAATTCCGTGCAAGTGCAGAAGACATCGCAAGAAGTTCTCATGCTCACCCAACGTATGCAGAAGCTGTAAAAGAAGCTGCTTTGGATGCTACAGGGAAAAGAGCAATTCACATGTAATTTCAATAAGATTTTATAATATTACGAAGAGAGGCTTTGGTCTCTCTTTTTTTGCAATTTATTTTAAAATTCAATGAAAAATTTACTTCTGTTTTTACTTATTTCTGTTTCTGGATTTACTTTCGGACAAAGTATGAATGAAATTAAAAATACGGTACAATCTATTAATAAAACTAAAGATTTTAAGATTAAAACAGTTCCTTATTCCTATTATTTAAATAAATCTGTGGTAACCGACAACGGAATTGAACTTAAAGGCTTCTACAAAAATGGAAAACTTAGAAAGATGGAATATTTTGTGGGTTTATCTGTCTGGAATGTTGTTACCCAATTTTTTTTCTCAGAAAAAAATCAACTAATTTTTGTTTATGAAAAAAGATATTTAACAAGAGGAGAAAATGCGGAGGTAATTAACCCTAAATTGGTGTCGGAGAAAAGATTCTATTTTATGAATTCCAAATTATATAAAAAAACAGGAAATGAAGAAGGAGAAGAAAATCTGGATTACGTTCAAGAATCTTTGGATCTCATCAATGATTTACAACAATACAAATAATTTTTTTTTAATCAATTCCGAATTTTTCTCTAATTCATCTGCTCCAACTAATTTTCTTACCTTTGCCAACTAAATCAATCATCAATGCAACCCGGAAAAACTCAGACTTTAAAAATTTCAGAAAAAAACAATTCAGGATGGATCTTGGAAGATGCTACAGGAGAAAAGGCTTTTCTGTCTAAAATTTTTATTGATGAAGAAAAAGAAATCGGAGAGGAGATTGAAGTTTTTATTTTTCAGGACGACAATAAACTGAAAGCAACCACCGAGATTCCTTTAGCAGAAGTAGGAGAGTATGCGGTGATGAATTGTGTGCAAAGTCTTCCAAGCGGTGCTTTTATGGATTGGGGAATTATTAAAGACCTTTTTATTCCTTACAAACAGCAAAAAACCAAAATTATTGAAGGAAAAAGATATTTGGTTTACCTTTATGTAGATGAAGATTTGGAGCTTATTACCGGTACGACAAAATTCAAGAGAAATCCTCAGTATGAAAATCTGCCATTCCAAAAAGGAGACAAAGTAGATTTAATTATGATGAATGAAAGTGAACTGGGATGGAATGTGGTGATTAACAAAAAATATATAGGACTAATTTACAGTTCGGATGTGTTTAAAAAGATTTATCCACTTTCTGAGGAATCGGGATATATTAAAACGATTCGGGAAGATGGCAAAATAGATGTGTCGTTGCAGCCTGAAGGTTTTGAAAATATTGATGAATTTAAACAGAAAATTTTAGATAAGCTTGAAGAAAATTTTGGGTTGCTTCATTTGTCCGACAAATCTTCGCCGGAAGAAATTAAAGATGAAGTTCAGATGAGTAAAAAGAATTTTAAAAAAGCCATTGGCGGACTTTACAAAGATAAAATTATCGATATACTCGAAGATAAAATAAGATTATTATAAACGGACAAAATTTGTCCGTTTTTTTTGCGTTAATTTTTCAAGTTTCGATTCAATATCAATTAAAAATATGATGCATATCATAGTTTTAATTTTAATTATTTTGTTTAACAATTTTGTCAAAACATTTGTTTGATATAAATTTGCACAAATTTGTTTAACAAAAATGTCAAATCTTACTAAAAAGGAACAAACTCAGGAATTGATTAAAGAAACTGCGAAGAATTTATTTTTTGTACAGGGAAAATTTAATGCAACAACTCAGGAGATTGCCGATGAAGCGGGGGTTAACAGAACGCTGATTAATTATTATTTCAGATCCAGAGATAATCTTATTCAGATAGTTTTTGATGAAGCAGAACGTGTGGATATAGAAAAATCGGAAATTATTATGAATTCTGATCTTCCTTTTAAACAGAAAATAAGCCAGTTTATAGAAAGTAGTCTGTCTGCAAGCTTAAAATATCCTTACTTGGAAACGTACATTGTTTCGCAGCTCAACAAGGGAACTTGCCATCAGAAAGATATTGAGGAAGAAGATCTTAAAAAGCTATACAACGATATTGAATTAGAAATGGATAAAGGGAATATTGAGAAAATGTCACCTATTCAGTTTATTATCAACATGATTTCTCTTTTGGTTTTCCCAAGTGTGGTAAGACCTTTACTGATGGAGAATCTGATGATTAACGAAGACGAATTCAATAAAATAATATCTGAACGTCGGGAAATAATTATCAACATGCTTTTTAAAAAATAATTTTTAAAGTAAATGCTGGTTTACACCGTCTTTTAACAATAACATTAAATAATAAACGAAATATAAATTATGAACAGAAAACGTATAACTGCTAAAAAACTCAAAATAGGAGTTGCTGCTGCATTTATGTTGTTTACCTCTTCTTCTTTATTTGCACAACAGCAGATTTCTTTGCAGGAAGCCATAAAACAGGCTCTTGAAAATAAAGCTGAAGCTAAAAAAGCTGCACTGCAGGTAAAAAAGGCTGAGTACAAAATTAATGAAGCTAGAGCCGGAGCGTTACCACAAATTAGTGCGACTGCGGGTTTAACTTATAACCCAATAATTCAGGAATCGCTTCTTGAATTTAGCGGACAAAGAATGAGAGCTCAATTGGGACAGCCTTGGGTTTCGCAGGCTGCAGTTCAGCTTCATCAGAATATTTTCGACCAAAGAGTTTTCACAGGTCTTAAAGCTGCCAAATCTACAAGAGAATTTTATATTTTAAATGCTCAGCTTACCAACGAACAGCTCATCGAAAATGTAGCAACTGCTTATTATCAGGTTTTTGTACAGGAAGAAAATCTGAAAACCATTAAGGCAAGCTATGCCAATACAGAAAAAGTAAGAAACGTTATTAAAAGTCTTGTTGATAATGGCTTGGCAAAAGCGATAGATTTAGATAGAAACAACGTACAGCTTACCAATATAGGTTCCAGCAGACAGCAGTTAATTAATGCAGTTGAACTTTCGAAAAATGCATTGAAGTTTTACATGGGAATACCTATAGATACTGCAATTGAAGTTGAAGAAAAATCTATTGAACCAAAACCACAACTTTTAGAAAGTGCTGTAAATCTAGATAATAGAACAGAACTTAAAGTTTTGAATAAAAACAGAGAACTTTTGGTTTTCAATAAAAAAGCAACCGAAGCATATCTTTATCCTACTGTAGCATTGCAGGCAAATTACGGATGGGCAGGAATGGGTTCTAAATTTCCTCTTACCAACGGCTTTAACAATGGTGTTTTGTGGAGCGATTATTCTGCAATAGGTTTAAATATCAATATTCCAATATTTACAGGTGGAGCTACAAAATCTAAAATTCAGCAGACTGAAATAGATATTCAGGATTTGGATCAGGATATTCAAAATACTAAGCAAAGTCTTAATCTGGATTATAAAAATGCGGTTACCAATATAGAAAATGCACTCATCAATATCGAGAGCATGAAAAATAATGTAACGCTTGCAGAAAAAGTTCAGAAAGATACGCAGGCAAACTATCAGTACGGTCTTGCACCGCTTACCGAAGTTTTAGATACCGAAAATGCACTTACACAGGCAAAACAGAATTATGCCAATGCATTGCTGGATTATAAACAGGCAGAAATTAAATTAATAAAAGCTAAAGGAGAACTCAATACACTACAAAACCCATAATTAAGTTATGAAAAAATCTTTAATATACATTATTGTAGCTGCTGTTTTAATAGGTTTGGCAGGATACAAAATCGCAGATAACAAAAAGCAGCAGCAGACAGAAGTAAAAGAAGTTGCAAAGCAGGTAGATAAAATCAATGTGAATGTGGTAGACGTTACCAGAGAAAACATCAATACAGATTATTCTGCAAACGGAACATTTATCCCAAAACAAGAGTCCAAGCAATCTTCAGAAATTTCTGGTCGTATTGTGAACGTTTTGGTAAAAGAAGGTTCTAGAGTTGGAGCAGGTCAGGTTCTTGCAACCATCAAAAGAGATGCGATAGAGGTAGATGTTTCCCAGGCACAGAACAATTTGCAGAATGCTATTGCAGACAACCAGCGTTATGAAAACGCATATAAAACAGGTGGTGTTACAAAACAACAGCTTGACAATTCAAGATTACAACTGAAAAACGCTCAGGCTGCAGTGAGAGCACAAGGCGTAAGAGTAAATGATACCAGCGTAAGAGCAGGCATCAGCGGAACAATCAACAAAAAAATGGTTGAGCCAGGAATGGTGGTTGCACCGGGAACAGCTTTGTTCGAAATTGTTAATATCAATACTTTGAAATTGTCTGTTTTGGTTGATGAAAGTCAAGTTGGAAGAATCCAAATTGGACAAACAGTAAAAATCAATGTTAATGTTTTACCGGAAGAATCTTTCGCTGGTAGAATTACCTTCATTGCACCTAAAAGTGATGCTTCTTTGAATTTTCCAGTTGAAATCGAAGTTCAAAACAGAGGAAACCTAAAAGCTGGTATGTACGCAACTGCGATTTTCAAAACCAATCACGGTGCTGAAACTCAAAATATGTTAACTGTTCCTGCAGAAGCTTTCGTTAACGGCGTTAGTTCAGGACAATTATTTGTGGTCGACAACGGAACAGCAAAATTAATTAAAGTGACAACCGGAAAAGTCTATGGTGATAAAGTCCAGATCCTAAGCGGGCTTAACGGTGGTGAGCAAGTGATTACCAGTGGACAAATCAACCTAGATAACGGTTCAAAAATCAATATCGTAAAGTAAGAGAAGATGAAGTTAGCAGAAATATCCATTAAAAGACCCTCGCTCGTTATCGTATTATTTACGATTCTGACATTGGGTGGTTTGTTGAGTTACTCTATGATGGGGTACGAATTGATTCCGAAGTTTGAAACCAATATGGTAACGATTTCTACGGTTTATCCAGGAGCTTCGCCAAGTGAGGTGGAAACGTCGGTAACCAGAAAAATTGAAGATGCCGTTGGTTCTTTGGAAAACGTGAAGAAAGTAGAGTCATCTTCTTACGAAAGTTTATCCGTGATCTCCGTAACTTTGAACACAGGAGCCGATGTAAACTATGCGTTGAATGATGCGCAAAGAAAGGTAAATGCTATTTTAGCAGATCTTCCAGATGATGCAGATCCGCCTTCGTTGCAGAAATTCTCATTGGACGATCTACCAATCATGACCTTAAGTATCACCAGTGATAAGTTGAATAACAAAGATCTTTACGACCTTTTAGATAAAAAAATCGAGCCTATTTTTTCCCGTGTAAACGGTGTTGCTCAGGTTGATCTTGTTGGTGGACAGGAGAGAGAGATCCAAGTGAGTTTGGATGAAAAGAAAATGCAGGGTTATGGTCTTGCGATTGCAGATGTGCAGCAAGCGATTCTTTCATCAAACCTAGATTTCCCTACAGGTGCTTTGAAGACGAGAACTTCAAGATCTACCATCAGACTTTCCGGGAAATATAAAAGTGTAGAAGAGATGAATAATCTTGTGGTTTCCAACAAAAACGGGGCACAGGTTCGTTTGTCTGATATTGCAACTGTTTTCGATACTCAAAAAGATGTAGAAAAAGTAGCAAGATTCAACCAGAAGTCTACTATTTTGATGCAGATTAAAAAACAATCTGATGCCAATGCGGTTTCGGTTTCGGAATTGGTTCAGAAGACAATTGGTACGGTTCAGAACAGTTATAAAGCTCAAGGTGTTAAAATTAATATTGTAGATGATACAACAGAATTTACTTTAGAAGCTGCAAACCATGTAATATTCGATTTATTCTTAGCGATTATTTTGGTGGCTGTGGTAATGTTATTGTTCCTCCATAACATCAGAAACGCATTCATTGTAATGGTTTCAATTCCAGTTTCGTTGATAGCAACGGTGATTGGGATGTACTTGATGGGATATACCTTAAACCTGATGAGTTTATTAGGACTTTCACTCGTTGTAGGTATTCTTGTGGATGATGCGATTGTGGTTTTGGAAAACGTTTACCGTCATATGGAGATGGGGAAAAGCAGAATCCGTGCAGCATACGACGGAGCTTCAGAAATTGGATTTACCGTAACTGCAATTACATTGGTAATCGTGGTGGTATTCTTACCGATTGCGATGAGTTCAGGATTAGTATCTAATATCTTGGCGCAGTTCTGTGTTACTGTGGTTATTGCGACGATGTTATCATTGTTGGCTTCCTTTACGATTATTCCTTGGTTATCATCAAGATTCGGTAAGTTGGTACATTTGACCGGGAAAAATCCATTTGAGAAATTTATCCTTTGGTTCGAAAAACAATTGGAGAAATTTACACACTGGATTAGTGGAATCTTAGAATGGTGTTTGAAATCGACATTAAGAAGAATAATGACTGTTATTGTAACATTTATTATATTGATTTCTTCCTTTATGTTGGTGGCATTTGGATTTATCGGAGGTGAATTCTTCCCGAAAGTGGACAGAGGACAGTTCCTTGTCCAGATGGAGTTGCCAAAAGATGCTTCTGTAGAAAAAACCAACCAGGTAACATTGGCAGTTGAAAAATACCTTAGAAATGATAAGGATGTTGTAGATATGATTACAACAGTTGGTCAGCAGTCCACAGGTTTCGGTGGTGCGCAGGCTACTTTGTATCAATCCGAGATTCAGGTAATTTTAGTTGATAAATCTGAACGTAACGAAAGTACAGATATCAAATCGGCTAAAATCAAAAGAGCTTTAGAAGAGAAATTCACAGGCGTTGAGTTCAAAACAGCACCAATCGGATTACTGGGAGCAGACAACGCGCCAATCGAAATGGTGGTAACGGCTCAGGACAACGAAACTGCAAATAAAGAAGCGAATAGAATCCTAGAATTACTTAAAAAAGTGCCTGGTTCTGTAGATGCAGAATTGTCAACTGACTCAGGAAGTCCGGAAGTTCAGGTAAATATCGATAGAGATAAAATGGCTTCTTTAGGCTTAAATCTTGCTAGTGTAGGAAAGACTATGCAGACTGCATTCAGTGGAAATACAGACGGAAAATTCAGAGCCGGAGAATATGAATATGATATCAACATCCGTTTTGGAGATGCTAACAGACAGTCAATTGATGACGTAAGAAATCTGATGTTTACCAATTCTCAAGGAGAGCAAATCAGGCTAAGTCAGTTTGCTGATGTGAAAATGGGTTCTGGACCAAGTTTGCTGGAACGTAGAGATAAAGCGCCTTCTGTGAAGGTAAAATCTAAAGTGGTCGGTCGTCCTGTGGGTGATGTTGCCAATGAATGGGCAGACCAGTTTATGAATAATGAAAAGACTAAACCTGCAGGTGTAACTTACATCTGGAGTAAAGATATGGAAAACCAGACGGAAGGTTTCGGTACTTTAGGAATCGCACTATTGGCGGCTATTGTATTGGTTTATTTGGTAATGGTTTCCTTGTATGACTCGTTTGTTTATCCATTTGTGGTATTGTTCTCGATTCCGTTGGCATTGATTGGAGTAATGGTAATCCTGGCAATTACAGGAAACTCATTGAACATCTTCACAATGCTCGGTATGATTATGTTGATTGGTTTGGTAGCGAAGAACGCGATTATGATTGTCGATTTTGCCAATATGAGAAAGGCGGCAGGAGCCAATACGCATGATGCGCTGATCCAGGCCAACCACGCGCGTCTTCGCCCGATCCTGATGACAACCATTGCAATGATCTTTGGTATGATCCCGATTGCGATAGCAAAAGGAGCAGGAGCGGAGATGAACAACGGACTCGCTTGGGTAATTATCGGTGGTTTGACATCGTCATTATTCCTGACTTTGATTATCGTTCCGATTGTATATTCATTATTTGACTCATTGCTTCGCAGAATGGGCAAACATAAAAAAGTGGATTATGAAGCTGAGATGAAAGCGGATTACGTACACAAAGAACTGAGTGAAGATGGCTTTACGCCAAAACACGTAGATTAATCTCAATTTAATTTAACCTTGAAACCGTATCAATTTTTTGATGCGGTTTTTTTGTTTTTAATTTAGAGCTTGTTTAAAAATTATGAAAAATATTTAACCACAAAGTCACAAAAGAAAAATCAAAAAAAGAAAATCTTTCAAAGAGCAAAAAAGCTAACATTTGAAGCCATTATCCTTATTTGAACTTTGATAAACTTAAGGGAAATTAAAACTTTGTGACTTTTGTGGTTTTCGAAACAAATTTAAACAGGCTTTGAATGATATAAATAAAAAAGACTCTCAGAAAAATCTAAGAGTCTCATATATTTTAAAATGGAAAATTAATCCGCCATGGCTTCACCAGACTTTCTGTAAATAAAATTTCCATAAATATGGCGTCTGGCAAATCGGCTTGGCGAATCTGAATTTACCATTTTGATATAAGTATTTCTGGGTACACCAATGTATTCAAACATTTTCCCATTCAGATGCTGGACTGTCAAAATCGATTTTTCCAGATAAAAATCCTGGATGTTGGAGGTGGTAATGGTTTCGGTATATTCCTCTTTATACTTTTCCTGAGTTTCCTCGTGGATGCTTACCAAAAAATGATACGCTTCTATCACAGATTTACTTTTTTCTTCCGCCTCCAGTTTGCCGGCCTCATCATTGATGAATTTGTCTGGATGCGTATCCTTCATTGCGTTTCTGTAAACGGTTTTCAAGTCCTTCAACGTAGCGGTTTTATCTATCCCAAGCAGTTTTCTGTGTTCGCCTAATTTTTTCATGTGGGTAATTCCTTATTTCGGGTTGCAAAATTAAGCTTTTAAATTGATAAACTGTAAGTTATATAGAATTTTGTTTCGTTGTAGAATAATAAATTTTGGCACCTACATACAATGTTACACCAATAAAAATTAACAAAATCTCGCTTTTAAAAGCGAGATTTTGTTAAATAATAGTTTTAGTTTTTAATAAATTTGGAACTCAAATCTCCAATTTTATAGATATACATTCCTTTAGTCAAAACCTCAACATCAATAGCTATTTTGTTTTCATTAGGAGTAAATGATTTAGTCATAATCAACTTTCCAGATGTATCATAAATTTGAACTTTATTAGCTCCATTTTCGGGATTTATAACGTTCAATATTTTGTTTGTTGGAATTGGAAATGCAGATAGTTTATTCTGTAGTTGAATTGCTCTTGTCGTTAATGTAGTAGTTGGTAATGAATATACATCATATTGGTTATCAAATCCATTAACTCTATTACGAATCATTAATTTGTTTACATTATTTACATTGTCATGATAAACCTCATAACTCTCAGAAGATTGTTTAATAGATGGGGTTGGATGAAAATCTTTAATTAAATTACCATCTTCATTAATTAATAAAAGTTTGAAAAATTCAGCTCCTCCAAAACTACTTTTTTTATAGACTTCAACCATAAATTCATACTTATTATCGTTGTTAAAAATATGCTTAGACATAAAGAAAGTATTTGCTCCAAAATATCCAGAATAAAACATCCCATAATCAGAAGTAATTGGAACAATTATGGTTTTTTGTAATGAATAATTAGAGTCATAAATTTTAATCTTATTGTCAGGTGTCATTGAAACATATTGAGTAGAATTGTCTTTATTATACACAAAAACATTTTCATTATCAGCAAAAGAATGTTCAAGATTTACTTGACTGAAAACGAAATTTATAGCAACTAAAGCTACTGATACTAGAATTTTCTTCATAATTTTTTAAAATTGTTTTAAAAGTTTAAACCCCACAAAACTATTCTGTAGAGTTCTAATTTCCTTACGGGTTTCCGTAGATTAAATAAATAATTGATTTTGTTTTCTTCTGAGTTCCGAAGAAGAGTTATTGTTAGATATAAAGAAAGCGTGGAACTGCTAACAAATTCTATCTAACGGGCTCTGGTAAGCCATGGACTAAAATAAGTAACAGCCCACGCCATAATAGTATAGCGTAGGTCAGTCTACTTATTATCGTCCTAAATAATTTACCAGATTCGTTAGAGACAATAAGTTAAACGTTTTCTATGTGTTCGAAAATGTTCTATTAGGATTTTGTATATCCGTAATATTTAACAAATATAAAGAGTTTTTTATAAAAAATTTCTTCCCATGTTTTTTTAGCGCAACATTAGCGCTTCAATCTTATAATTACACGATTTTCCGGATAGTATTCTTCTAACAATAGAAGATATGAATATTTTTAATGATCTAAAAATCAGATCAGTATTAGAATTGGCTGATGCATTTCCAAATGAAAAAACATGTGTAGATTTTTTAGAAAAGATTTTTTGGGATGGAAATCCTGTTTCTCCTTTTGATAAAAATTCAAAAGTTTATAAATGTAAAGGGAACAAATACAAATGTAAGAACACAGGAAAATATTTTACAATAAAAAATATTGGAATATTTAAGAATTCAAATCTTAAACTACGTAAATGGTTTGCGGCAATATGGTTATTCACAAGCCACAAAGGAGGTTTATCATCAATGCAATTACAAAGAGAGCTTAATGTGACACAAAAAACAACATGGTTCATTCTTAAAAGATTAAGAGAATGTTCAAAATTTGAAAACAACCATGTATTATCTGGAGAAGTAGAAATTGATGAAACGTATGTTGGTGGAAAAAATAAAAATCGTCATGCAGACAAAAAAGTAAAACATTCACAAGGACGTAGTTTTAAAGACAAAACTCCTGTTTTGGGAATGATTCAAAGAGGTGGAAAAGTTGTAGCTCATGTTGTAAAATCTGTAAGTGCTGAACAATTAGAGCCAATCATATTAAAGACAATTAATGCCTTTGAAACAGTTTATACAGATGAATGGAAAGCTTATAATGATTTACATTTATATTATGACCATTCAATCGTTAATCATGGAAAGAAAGAATATGTGAATGGTAATACAAGCACAAATTGTATTGAAAATTTTTGGGGGAATTTAAAGCGTAGTATTATTGGAATTTATAGAGTTGTTTCAAGAAAACATCTTCAAAAATATGTTTATGAATTTGTATTTAGACATAACACAAGAAAAATGAGTCCAAGTGAAAGGTTTATGTACCTTTTATCAAACATTAAAGGTTGTAATTTGATCTACAAACAGTTAATGATAAAATAATTCGATTTTATAATTATATTTATAAACGGATATATAATATGTATCAAATAAAGAAGAAGGATTATATAATCCTTCTTCTTATCTTAAAGTTTGTAATAGATGTTAATCTTTGGATAATTCAAATAGTTTAGTTATAAAATCAGGAGAAGCTTTAACTAACCCTGTTTTTAAATACACAATCGTAATTGGTTCACTAGATTTAACATTATTTACATACATTTTAATATCAAGTTTAGAGTTTAACAAAGAAACATCATCAACCTTAAATTTTGTATTACTCATATTTTTTATTTTAATGAGTTACATAATGTGTTATAAAAGAATCATTTATCAACAAAAATCTAATGATTCTAAAGTTATGGATCATATAATAAGTTATAAAAATTGTGTTGCAACACAATTTTTATAACTGAATTTCACAAAGGTAACAAAATTTTGATACAAACAAAAAGAGACTATCAAAAAATTGATAGTCTCTTTTAATTATAAATAGTTGGTGTAACATTGTATGTAGGTGCCTAAATTTTATTTAATTACCAATATAAGTAAGCTTAGAACCCAAAATGAAATTCTCCAGTGATAGGTTTTCTGAGGCATTATCGTTGGTTAATTCAAAATAATAGATAGAATGGGTGTTTAATCGGTTATCCCTTAAATCTACCTTAAATCTACGCACTTTATTATTTAATTTTCCAGTAGAAATTTCTGAAAAATCACTCAGTTCGATATTATTTACATCGAAAGAAGCTTTAGGATCTTTCTGCATTTTGAGAAATCTTTTCTGAGTTTTATCGGTTGTTTCATCCAAAAATTTCTGCATCTGATAATCGGTTAAAAGCTGTGGATAAATAAGACCCTGCTTTAATATTGTCGCTACGATTTTATCATTTTTATCGTAATAAATTGTTTTATTATCAAAGGAAATTACATGATTCTGAACCATCATTTTACCTTCGAATTTTTTATAATTTTTCTTTTTATAATGAGTTTTGAAAAATTCAGCTGCTTTATGATCATTCAATTTTTCAGTATTTTGTGAAAAATAAAAAACAGAGAAAAGCGTAAGAGCTATAATTGAAAATTTCTTTTTCATAATACTTTTTTATTGTTTTTTTAATAAATCTTCTAATGCCATTTTAAGATTTGGAAATTTAAATTGATATCCTAATTTCTGTATTTTATCCGAAGATGCTCTGGAACCTTTCAATAAAATGGTAGATAACTCACCAAAAATCAGTTTTAGCATAAATCCCGGAACATTCGGCATCCATAAAGGTTTTTTAAGGATTTCCGCAATGAGTTTGGTTAAATTTTCATTTGTGGTATGCTCTGGTGAAGTAGCATTGTAAACTCCGTGTAGTTCATTGTTTTTTAAAGCGTATTCGTAAATTCCACAAATATCATCAATGTGAATCCACGGTACATACTGTTTGCCAGAACCTATTGGTGAACCAATTCCCAATTTAATTGGTGCTGAAATTTTTGGGAGAGCCCCCTCTTTTTCGGATAAAACTACAGCTGTTCGGATTTTTACTACTCTTTCAGCGATATTTTCAGTGTAAAATTGGTCTGCTGAATTTTCCCATGCTATTACAACTTCACTTAAAAAATCATTTCCCGGAGGATCGTTTTCTGAGAAAATTTTTTCGGTAGTTTCTGTTCCATAATAATTTATTCCCGATGCAGAAATGAAAGATTGTATTGTTTGATTATTCTTTTTTAAAGTCTCAAAAATCAGTTTTGCGGAATTAATTCTACTGGAAATCAGTTCTTTTTTTCGTTCTTCGCTCCATCTTTTTTCAGAAATATTGGCTCCTGCAAGATGAATTATATGATTAACATTTTCAAAAGCCTTCTCATCTACAGTTTGATTTTCCAAATTCCATTCGAACTCATTTTCAGCTCTTTTTTTTCTCGTAAGAAATCGGATCGAATAATTTTCTTTTAGCTTTGCCGAAAGAACTTTTGCTATTCCTCCGCTTGCTCCTGTGATGAGTACTGTCTCTTTCATAATTAATTTTTGACAATCAAAACAAAATCATCTTCCAGAATTTTGTAGCCCTGATCATAGATGAACTTGTATTCTGAACCGTTTTTATAAATTTTGATGTTAGTAAAATAATTAAAATCAAAACCTAAGCCATCGAGTTTAGATTTAGGAAATTTTGTTTTTCCTTCTGTATTTATTTCAGACAAGATTCTGTAATTACGACGCAATTTGTTGTTCACATTACGCATGAGATTGGTAGAATCTTTATTTTGCTTATTATTGAAAGCATTTCTGCAATTGTCGTCACAGAACTTTTTATCTGATCTTCCTAAGATTTTTTCACCACATTCTAAGCATTCCATACCTTTTATTTTTTCAATTTGTATTTTTTTATGGTTAGATTCTTAATTCGGTATCGTGAAACTTTTTATTTGAATTAAATGATTGTTGAAAAAGAAGCCAAAGACTTTTTTTAGTCAGGGATTTCAACATGTGCCCAGTTTTCACCGCTTTTTATTCTCCAAATTTGCATGGACGTAATGTTGAACTGTTTAGCAATCTGTTTGTAAGGTCTATTTCTTTTAAGCTGTTGTTTAATGTGAATTACCTGTGTAGATGTAAGTTTCATCCCGCTTTGTCTCTTTTTCTGGGTATATTTCTTCCATTTTTTTTCGGTAATTACTTTTGGGCTTTTACTTTGATGGAGGAAGTTTTCTTCGGGAGTCATCCACTTTAGATTGTTCGCCTGATTGTTAAGTTTATCAAAATCTAAGTGTCCAACAATTGTCGCATTAGGATTTGTTTTAGGAAGAAAATAAGTGGCAACCATTCTGTGGATCATAAAATGGTGGTTTATAGTTCTTTTTTTTAGATTTCGATCCAGTTTTTTGCTGAGTTCGTTTTTCTTTTTCTCGATAAGTTTCGTGAGTCTTTCAATATTGTGAGAAAAATCTTTTTCGGCAATTTTTTCTCTTCGGGTTTTGTGCAGATCTGAGATTTCTTTTTTAAGTTCGTCGAATTTCTCCTGATCTTTTTCCTCTCTTGGTTTATAAAGTTTAAGTCTTATCACTCTGTAGCCTTCTGTTAAAGAACCATTCAAAATTCTACCATCCGAAGCTCTGTTAAAACTTCTTACTCTTCCCAAATTAGAAATTTCCCAACGACTGTTGCTTGTAAATTCAAAGTCAAATTCAATAGGTTTCCAAACTTCATTAGAGAGTCTATAATCATTCATATTAAATCTTTTTTTTATTATAAAAATTATGTTGAATTTTAATTTTTAAAATTCAAATAATGGTTGTTAGTTATACAGAAATAGTTATCAAAATTTTAATTTTGATTCCTCATTGTGTCATCTAAAAGTTGTTTTAGATTGTAAATTTATAAAAAAATGATAACTAACAATATTTTATTTAAACAAATCTTTAAATAACTACCCAATTCTATTTTTATAATTTTGGAATAAAACAATATTTTGTTTTTAAATTATTTTACCCATTTAATTTTTACTGCGGACATTATTTCCAGCTCCAGACGTGTGTCACTAAGCACTTCAAACTCGTTTTTAATATAGAATTCTAAAGGCGAACGGTAATTGTTCCCGTTCGATTTTTTGTCTGAATCACCATCAATAACCCAGCCGTTTAAAACGTTTTCATTTTCTTTAATAGTGTCTAAAATTCTTGTTCCAATGCCTTTTCCGTGAAGTTTTTCTGAAATAATTATGGCAAACCAAGTTTCATTTTCTCTTTTAAAAGTTGTTGCCCATCCGTTAATCTTATTATATTCATCAATGAGCAAATAATGGTTTTGTTCGGTAAGTTTATTCAAATAATTTTCAAAATCTTCAATTGATTTATAGGTGAGTTTTTCGGGATATTCGTTGTTCCAGAGTTCAAGAATTTCTTTTTTTTGAATTTCATTTAATGTTTTTTGTTTGATAATTTTCATAATTTTTAATTGTTGTTTAATTAACGGAAAAAGAATTGACGAAGTCACAGAAGGTTGAATTGAATAATTTTATTTTAAGCAAATTAAAAGTAGTATTAGTAGTATTAACTGTATTATTAATTATTTTTAGCCCAATATTCCTCTGTCATTTCGAATTTTATTTCTCCATTTCCATGCGTTCCAATCTCTTTCCAGCCACTTTTTCTATAAAAAATTTCCGCTCTCGTGTTTGGAGCTGTACCAAGCCAAACATTTTTTTTAGTTTGATTAAAATACCAATCTAGCATAATATTATGAAGCAATCTTCCGATTCCTTTTTTCTCATAATCGGGATGTACAAATAATGCCCAAATATTGTTTTCTTTTAAATCAACAATTGAAAATCCCATAATATTATTTTCAATTTCGCAAACCCAACCTTTTCCTCTTTCAGTTATAAATTCTTCACAATCTTTATCTGTTACGAAATTTGGATTTGAAAGTGCATTTTCTTTTACGGCATTTCTAACTATTTGGATTTGTTTTATATCTTCAGTTTTAGCTTCTCTTATTATCATCTCTAGAAATTTTATAGTAAATATAATTAAAAATATATTATTCTAAAATAAGGGATTTATTTTGTAATAATAGAAGTTTTATTTGTAGATTATTTTAGAATTGGTTTTCGACGCCCATATTATACATTCCGTTCCCATTATTCAACTTTATTTTAAGTTGTTGATACGTTAATGATTACCTATGGTGCAAAAGTTATTGACACCATTGCTGAAAAATATGCTCAAGAATTAGACATTTAAATGATCGTTTACAAACCAAATTTTGAAAAATATGGTAACGCTGTTACACTACAATATAATACTTAACATTACCCGTTGTGCATTATGAAATAAAAAAGTAAAAAGTTGTTCATTTGATTGAAAATCAGTAAATTGAATTAGCCATAATACATTTACAATGAACAACTTA
>NZ_JADQBD010000041.1:0-29360 GCF_017808115.1 Chryseobacterium sp. RR2-3-20
GTCCCAAAATGTGCTGAAAAACTGAATAAATTCATATCTAATTGTTTGATTACTACAAATATACAAAAGTTATGATAAATTACGGATATTCATAAATTAGTAGATGTTTTTTCATATAGAAATAGTTATAAGTTATTCATTACGAAAATACTACTTTCCGGAACATGAAAATGATTATTGTTTTAAAACTTAATGAAGCGTCTGTTTCCGGATTACTTTTTTAGCTAAAAGTGAAAAGATGATTCCGAATATCACTCCGGCAAAAGCTCCTACCAAAACATCCATAGGAAAATGTACTCCTAAATAAATTCTACTGTAAGCAACTACAGAAGCCCAAACAAATAAAAAATAAGGAAACCATTTTAAATTATTTTTCAACAGCAAACTAAGATACGTTGCTAAGAAAAAAGTATTGGATGCATGTGCAGAATAAAATCCATAAGGACCTCCACATTTTACAATTCTCATTAGATTTTGAAGTGATGGGTCATTACAAGGTCTCAATCTGGCAACTCCGTATTTAAAAATTCCTGATACCTGATCTGAAACTGTTATACCAATTGCTGTAAAAAGCAGAATGTAAAGAAGGGATTTTAATTTATAGTTTTTGTAAAGAAAGTAAAGAAAAATAATGTATAAAGGAATCCAAATCCATTTATCCGAAACAATAATCCACAACTGATCAAATGGTTTATCTCCCAAATTGTTCAGATATAAAAATAAACTCTTGTCTTCCTGAATAATCTCTTCCATGATTATCTGCTTACAGGACCTTCATAAGTTTCATCATCGGCAGGTTTTATCTCCGGTTTTTCTGGTAAAGATTCAGAAGGTCTGGCAGATGGATCTTTCAGGATATTATCTTCAATATTTTTCATTGGGTTGAAATCTTTCGCAGCATCTTTTACCTTTTCTATTTCGCGCTTTATCTCAGATACAGGGTTATCTGTCTCTTTCATAATTTCTGTTTTGATGTCTTCTACTGCACCACGCATTTTTCTCACCCCATTTCCCAAATCTCGGGCAATCTGAGGAAGTTTATCGGGACCAAACAAAACAACTATTGCGATGGCAATGAGTGCCATTTCTCCAATGCTTAATTCCATAGTGCGAAATTACAAAAGATTATATATAAAATAGACTTTACGCTAAATTTTAAAGAAATTTTAAGACTTCTTCTTCTGAAAGGCAAAATAAGTAATAACTACACTTATTGCCATCATGATAAATGCTAAAAAGAATGGTGCTCCAGGAAACTTCATTACTGCACTCTTCTCGCTGTAATGATAAAACAGATAAGTCATTAACGGAGGACCAATACAAGACGTTACACTCATTAATCCGGTAAGTGCACCCTGAAGTTCTCCCTGCTCATTGGGAGCTACATTTTTACTGATAACCGATTGTAAGGAAGGACCGCAAATTCCGCCCAAAGAATAAGGAATCAGTATTGCCAACATCATCCATCCTTCTGTTGCAAAAGCAAAAAGTAACATTCCTAATGCATACAGAGAAAGCCCAATGTAGATACTTTTGTTTTCCCCAAGTTTCGGAGTTGTCCAACGTATAAGAACGCCCTGAACCAAAGCAATGAGAAGCCCAATAACACCCAAAGAAATACCAACCATAAGTTCATCCCATCCAAAAATTCCCATAGTATAATAACTCCAATTCGTTTGCACCGCATGACTTGCGATATAAATTAGAAAAAGACAAATAACTAAACCAGACAGTTCGGGATGTTTCAATAAAAATTTAAAAGAACCTATCGGATTAGCTCTTTTCCATTCGAATGGTCTTCTTTTTTCTTTATCTAAACTTTCCGGAAGAATGAAATAACCATACAGAAAATTTAGAAGACAAAGAACAGCTGCTGCATAGAAAGGAACTCTCGGACCTAAATATCCTAAACCACCTCCCATAAGCGGACCAATAATAAAGCCCAATCCAAAAGCGGCTCCAATCATTCCAAAGTTTTTTGCTCGGTCTTTATCTGTTGAAATATCTGCTATATAAGCACTCGCAGTTGTAAAACTCGCACCCGTAATTCCGGCAATAATTCTTCCTGCAAACAAAAGTGTAATCGTAGGAGCCAAAGCGAGAAAAACATAATCTACTGCAAATCCTAAGAGAGATATCAAAATAATAGGTCTTCTCCCATAACGGTCGCTGAGATTACCCACTACCGGGGCAAAGATAAATTGTGTAAATGCATATACGAAACCCAACCAGCCGCCATATTTGGCAGCTTCATTTACACTTCCATGAATAAGCTCTTCTATCAGCTTCGGAATTACGGGAATAATTATCCCCAAACCTATAACATCTATTAAAAGTGTTATAAAAATAAAACCTATTGCTGCTTTTTTCTTTGAGTTTTCCATCCTGTGTGCAAAAATAGTTATTATTATTTTTGAAATTAAAAATTTTAATGAAAAGTGTCCATGAAAAAAGAGCTTCCCAATTGGAAAGCTCTTTTAGTATTTAATGTAGTTTAAATTTATTTTGAAGCAAGAACTTCTTTATTGGTAGTAGTTTTACCGTGTACCTCTTCTTCTTTTCCTGTTTTCAGCAAGTCGTATGCAATTGCAGATGCAATGAATACTGATGAATAGGCTCCAAAACCAATACCAATTAATAATGCAAACATGAATCCTCTAAGGTTATCTCCTCCGAAGATGAAAATAGCCAAGATAACCAATAATACAGTAAAAGTGGTATTGAAGGTTCTTCCTAAAGTACTGGAAATAGAGTCATTGAAAAGTCCTGCCAATGTAATAGATTTCTTTTCTCTAAGATATTCTCTAATTCTGTCGAAGATAATTACCGTATCGTTGATTGAATAACCCAAAACGGTAAGAATTGCCGCAACAAAATCCTGATTAATCTCCATGTTGAATGGCATAACTCTGTGGAACAAAGAATATGCTCCCAAAATAATTACCGCATCGTGGAATAATGCTACAACTGCACCTAAAGAGAACTGCCATTTTCTAAATCTTAACAAGATATAAATGAAAATACCTCCCAAAGCAGCAACTACCGCCAAAATACCGTGCTTCTGAATATCATCTGCTACAGTTGGACCTACTTTTTCAGAAGAAACAATCCCTGTATTTCCTTTATAAGCACTCTTGAAATCTACTAAAGTTGATTTCGCAGGCAAATCAGATTTTAATGCTTCATATAATTTCTGCTCAATAATTTGGTCAGCTTTTAGAGACTCATCATTGATTAAATAATCGGTAGAAATTTTCAGCTGATTATTATTACCAAAAGTTTTAACTTCTACAGAAGAGTTTTTACCATCTTCAGTTTTAAAATAGTTTGTTAATTTACCTTCGATATCCTCTGCATTTACAGGCTTATCGAATCTTACTACATAATTTCTACCACCGGTAAAATCGATACCATATCTAAAACCATTCGTAAAAATTGAAATTAAACTGATTACTGTTAATACAATTGAAATTGCATAAGCGATTTTTCTCTTACCAATAAAGTCGATCCAAGTATTTCTGAAAAGATTTTTTGTTGGAGCAGTCCAAACAGAAAGACCTTTACCTTTTTCAAGTCTAGAGAAAATCATTACTCGGGATAATGCCACTGAAGTAAACAATGTCATTACAACACCAATCATCAATGTTAAGGCAAAACCTTTAATAGGACCAGTTCCGAAGAAAAATAGTACAACCGCCGTTAATAAGGTAGTAAGGTGACCATCAATAATCGCATTTAAAGCGTGTTTGAAACCATCTTTATAGGCATCAAAAATACTTTTCCCTGCAAAAAGTTCTTCCTTCGTTCTTTCATAGATAATTACATTGGTATCCACAGCCATTGCCATCGTTAATACCATACCGGCAATACCCGGAAGGGTAAGGGTAAAGTCTCCGGAATCCATAATTCCGAAAATATAAAATAAGTTGATGATCATTGCAAAAACTGCATAAACACCAGCTCCACCGTAATAGAAAACGATATATACAATAATAATAATGAATGCAATTGCAAAAGAAATCATCCCTGCATGAATAGATTCTTCTCCTAAAGAAGGACCTACCTGTGTAGCCTGAACAACTTTAGCACCTGCAGGAAGTTTACCCGCACCTAAAACATCTACCAATTCTTTTGCTTCTTCCTGAGAGAAATTACCGGAGATTTGTGTTCTACCGTTCGGGATTGCACCTACAACATTTGGGGCAGTGTATACTCTGTTATCCAAAGTAACAGCCACTGGCTTACCAACATTCTTTTCAGTAAGTGTTTTCCATTCTTTAGCACCTTTAGAATCCATCTGCATATCTACCACTACTCTGCTTAATTCATCATAATTGATTTTTGCAGATTCTACAGCACCATCTACTGGAGCTTTTTGGTTGATATTTCCTCTTATCGCATACAATACCAAGCTGTTTGTATCGGTAGATTCTGGTTTGTATCCCCACATAAACTGGGTGTACTTCATGTTTGCAGGTCTTAAAGCCTGTGCAACTTTACTGTTCAAAATTTTGTTTACCGTAGCAGTATCAGAAAGTTTTACACTTGCCACACCACTGGTTCTCAGTTTATCCAACTGTAAAAGATTCATAAAGTTCACATTTTTTGCAACTCCCATAGAATCTCCTTTTGCAGCAATAGTAGAAGTTAAAGTCTGAAAATAAGGTGCAACTTCCTGAATCTGCTGTATTTCCCAAAACTGAAGTTTAGCAGAAGTCTGAAGCATTTTCTTTACCTTATCGATATCCTTCATTCCCGGCATTTCAACAGAAATCCTAGCCGTTCCCGGAACTCTCTGTACGTTTGGCTGAATAGCTCCTAATTTATCGATTCTTGTTCTGATAACTTCAAAGGCAGTACCTACAGAAAGATCTATTCTCTTTTTAACGATACTTTTTACCTGCTCATCAGAAGTATTGAATTTAATTTCAGAAAGATTGGCATTTCCAAAAATTTCAGGATCTGCAAGTTTAAGATTAGCTCCTTTAGCTTTATTTACCGCATCAAATTCTGTGGAAAAATTATCAATATAAGATTTTGATGAATTTTTCTGTAATTCGTCGGTTCTGTTAAGAGCTTCAATCAGAACCGGATTGGTAGAATAATTGGTTAAATCATTTATAAGATCTCTCTGATTGATTTCCAATAGAACATTGATTCCCCCTTTAAGGTCGAGACCCAATTTCATTTCTTTATCTTTCGCTTTAGCATAATAAAGATCTGTAAAACCCAGATGGAGAGTATCTTCCTTCAGTCTCCTAATCTCTTTTTCGTTCCCGTTCGCAGCTTCAATCTGCGATTCAATTTTGCTTGCGTACCAGGTGGGCAATAGCTCGTTTAAGCATATTAGCCCTAATACAATCGCAATAATTGTAATAAGTCCTTTTCCTTGCATTTTGTTATGACTACGTTAAATTAAGTCGGCAAATATAATGAATTTATTGATATTTTATGAATTTTACGCAGCAGAAATCGTTTATTTTCAGATATATTGACTATTATTTTCAACAAATAATAAAAGTATTTTTATTGTTTCATGAAAAAAAAGACACTTTCCACATACAAACAATTAAATTTCAAAAGATTACCTTGTAAAAGAAATATATTTATACACAAAAAAATGCTCAAATTAAAAAAATCTGAGCATTATATTTATTTTAAATTTCAACTTAAATTGTCATGGAAAATATCCTTGTTTCAGGTTTATTTCTCATCATTCTGAGATCGAAAACCATAGCAACATTTCTTGTGAAAGCACGACCTTTTTCAGTAATTTTTATTTGATCTCCATTAATTTCAACCAACTCATCGCGCTCCATTTCAGAAAGCATATTAAAGGCATTTTCCAGCTCAGGTATGGCATTTTTATTTTCGAAAGTACTTTCCAACTGACACATCAGATTAAGAATATGTCTTCTTATGAGCAGATCTTCTTCGCTAAGGATATGCCCACGCATTACAGGAATTTCGCCTTCTTCAACAACTTTCTGATATTCTTCAACCGTTTTTACATTCTGAGCAAAAGCATACCAGGAATCTGATATAGAAGACATTCCCAAGCCAACCATAAGCTGGGTTTTGCTCGATGTATAACCCATGAAATTTCTGTGAAGCTTTTTATGAATTAGAGACTGGTACAAATCATCGTGTTCCAAAGAGAAATGATCCATCCCTACTTCTATGTATCCTAATTCCTGTAAAAGTTTTTTCCCGTTTTCGTACAGACGGCGTTTTTCTTCACCACTTGGCAAATCGCTTTCATCAAAACCTCTCTGTCCTACTCCTTTTACCCACGGAACGTGAGCATAAGAATAGAAAGCAAGACGATCCGGCTTCAGTTCCAAAGTTTTTCGGATGGTATGTTCCATTGCGTCCCAATGTTGATGAGGAAGCCCAAAAACCAAATCATGACTAATTCCTGTGTAACCAATTTCTCTTGCAAGCTCGGTAACTTCTTTTACTTTCTCGAAAGGCTGAATTCTGTTAATGGCTTTTTGCACCTTTAAATCGTAATCCTGCACGCCGAAACTCGCTCTTCTAAAACCTAAATCGTATAAAGTCTGAAGATGCTCTCTTGTTGTATTATTGGGATGTCCTTCAAAAGAAAATTCTGGATGTTCTGCAATTTCTACAGTTTCAAAAATCCCCTGCAATATTGTTTTTAAATTTTCCGGAGAGAAAAAAGTGGGAGTTCCGCCACCCAGATGGAGTTCTTTCAGCTTTGGTTTTTCGCTAAACAGCTGTAAATACAGCTGCCATTCTTTCAGTACACTTTCCAGATAAGGTATTTCTACACTGTGTTGTTTAGTTATACGTTTATGGCACGCACAAAATGTGCATAATGCCTCACAAAACGGTAAATGGATATAAATTGAAATTCCCTCCGCCGAATTGCTTTCATTGAAAGACCTAATAACACTGGATTTCCATTTTTCTGCCGAAAAAGTAGCTTCATCCCAATAAGGAACGGTAGGATAAGATGTGTAACGAGGTCCGGGAATATTATATTTGTCGATTAACGAATTCATGTAGAACTATAAAAGATTTAAAAAAATTAGAAATATTAAAATTTCTTTCTGCAAAATTAACCAATACTTCCGAATTAAAAAGTATTAAGTGATAGTAGTTTTAAATGTCTACCATTGAAGTTTCATTACTGCAATTTTATCTTTTCCGGCAAGAACCACTGTATTTTTGTTTATCCATTTGCAAACGAAAAAGCCGTTTTCATTAGAGATTGTTTTCCAGGATTTGCCGTAGTCATCAGAAAATTCAACATTTTTAGAACCAACTGCAATAATATCTTTTCCTTTGCTGCGAGGTCTTATTTTCACACAAGATTTATATCCTCCATTTTTACCGGAAGCCTGTACTTTCCAATCTTTACCACCGTTAGTGGTGGTCGCAATATTATTTTGATTATCTTCAGGATACATATAATTTCCTCCAACAGCAATACCAAAATTTTCATCGTAAAAGTCAATAGAAAATATCCCCGTTGTAAAACCAGTTTCCATGCCTGTATAAAATGGTTCAATTTCATTATTTTTTAGGTTTAATCTTAGTATTTTCCACGAAGTTGCAATCCAGATCCAGTCTTTAAATGCAGAAATATTGGTGTTACTTCCCGCAAAAGCTCCTTCCCCTTTTCTTAACAAAGGATTATCGTATAATTTAGAATTAAAATGATTTTTATTATAATCGAATTCTATAAATTTAAGTTTAAGATTATTATCCGGATCGCTTAAGGTGTAAAACTTTCGGTTATGAAACATCAAAGCATCATAAAAAGCAGTTTTTGCTGTATCTTTAGATATCACTTCATATTGTAAGCTTTTTTTATCAATTTTAAAAAACTCTGCAGGTTTTTCTACATTGATGGCAAAAAAATATTTTTTGTCTTGAGCCAAAGTTCTGAATTGAAGTTTTTTATCTGATAACAGTATCTGTTTCTGATTTTTAGGATTTTTCAAGTCTACATAACCGAATTTAGAGTCGGTTCCGCTGTACCAAACCTTACCATCATGCAATTCGATTGCTCTGATACTTATTTTATCATTAAAAATAGTTGTGAAACTTTCAATTTTCTGGGAGAAACACCCTAAACTCAATATACAAAAAGAAAGTAGCAATATTTTTTTCATAAATTCTAATATTATAAAAAATTCCGCATGAAGCGGAATTTTATTTTTAATTTTTGTTATCAATATCAATATCAAATTTTTCGAGAGGTTTCTGCTCTGCTTTAAATGTTTCGCCAAGCTCTCCTTTCTGCAATTTTGAATTTCTGATACTGTACAGAAAATAAATCACAAAACCGATTAACAACCAACCTAAAGAATACATTTGAGCTTCTTTACTAAGATTGAAAATAAGATAAACATTAATTCCGATACCTAAACACGCAATAAGCGGTAATGCAGGAACTTTAAAATTTCTCTGAAGATTCGGTTCTTTTACTCTTAAAACCCAAACTGCAACACAAACCATTGTAAAGGCAAACAGAGTCCCAAAACTGGTCATGTGTGCTAAATCATTAATGGGGGTTAAAGATGCAACTACAGCAATTACAGCTCCCAAAATAAGAAGATTTTTTCTAGGAACTCCCGTTTCTGAATTTACTTTAGAAAATGTAGAAGGAATTAATCCATCTTTAGACATTCCAAGAAAAATTCTGGATTGTCCCATAATCATTACCATTAATACCGAAATTAAACCCACCGTTGCTGCAACTGTAATAATATAACCTGCCCAAGCTTGTCCGGCAATATCAAAAGCATACGCTACAGGAGCTTTTATAGCATCGGGATATTTTCCCAGCGGATTAAAATCGTTATAATTCATCATTCCTGTAAGAACAAGAGATACCAAAATATAAAGCAAAGTACATATTACCAAAGATGCAATAATCGCAAAAGGAACATCTTTTTTAGGATTAATAGCTTCTCCTGCTTGGGTAGAAACAGCATCAAACCCCACATAGGCAAAAAAGATTGCGGAAGCTCCGGCTACAATTCCCGCCAAACCATACGCAGAGTGCGAAACTCCATTTTCTGTAATAACTTTTGGCTCCGGAATGAAAGGGGTCCAGTTTGAAGTGTCAATAAAAAACAAACCTGCAATAATGACAAAAATAATAGCTGAAACTTTTAAAATTACAATAAAATTATTGGCTTTTGCCGCTCCTTTTGTACCTCTCAATAAAATCCAGATAACAAATAAAACAATTAAAAGTGCAGGAAGATTAAGAAAAATCTTCATATTGAAAAGTTCCGGCGCTGCATTAAAGTTATTGATGGTTTCCTGAAAAGATAAAATTTTATCTGCAGGTAATTTTCCTTCCGCTATCTGTTTTGTGGCTTCCCCGAAAGCTTTATGAGCTGTTCCCGGGTCAGTAGTAATCCAATAAGGTAAATGAAGATTAAACATTTTAAGAAGCTTCCCGAAATAGCCAGACCAAGAAACCGCAACGGTCATAGATCCCATAGCATATTCCAAAATAAGTCCCCAACCGATAATCCATGCAAAAATTTCTCCTACAGTACCATAAGCATACGCATAAGCAGAACCTTCAACAGGAAGAATAGAGGCAAATTCTGCGTAGCACAATGCTGCAAAAACACACGCAATTCCTGCAATAACGAAAGATAATGCCAATGCTGGTCCTGCATTATAGTATGCACCGGTTCCGGTAAGAACAAATATTCCTCCACCAATAATCGCCCCGATACCAATTGCAGTAAGACTCCATTTTCCTAAAACACGCTTTAGCTCACTTTTCTGAATATCAGCCTCATAGGCACTCATTGGTTTTTTAGCCCAAATTTTTGACATATAATTTTATTTAATTAAAGATTTACGAAAATATAAAAATTTTAGAGAAATTAACATTTATTATTCAGTTTTTATGAATTGCTTTCATTTTTAAGATATAAAAAACTGATTTACATCTTATAAAAATATTATATTGAGTATGCCTGATTTTATTTATTTTTGATGCTATGAATGTATATGATTTTTTCATAAAACCTTACGAAACAGCCTCTACTTTACAGATAACATTAGAAATAGCAGGAACAGTTTTCGGTATTCTGAGTGTATTATTTTCAATTAAAAAAAATATTTGGGTTTATCCTACAGGTATTGTTTCCACAATCATTTATGTTTATCTACTCTTCATCGTAGGATTATTGGGAGACTGCATGATTAATGTCTATTATACCATAATGAGCATTTATGGCTGGATTTTGTGGGCTAAAAGTTCAGACAATCTAATAAATGTGGATGTAAATTGGGCAAGCAAAAAAGACTGGGTATATTCTTGTATTCTTTTTGTGTTCAGCTTAATTCTTGTTACTTCAATATATTATTATAAACCCTTAATCGACAATCTTTTTTCCGACAACAACACAATTGCGAGGATTCATCATCTTGACTGGGCAAATTGGCTGGATGTTGTAATTACCTCCATATTTTTGGTTGGAATGTGGCTAATGGCGAAAAGACGTATTGAAAACTGGATTTTTTGGATTATTGGCGATTTAGCATCCATACCAATGTATATTTATAAAGGGTACGGAATCACTTCGGTTCAATATTTGGTATTTACTGTAATGGCAGTAATTGGATTTATTGCGTGGAAAAACAGTTTCAACCAAAAGAGAATTGAACAATTATGAAAAATATTATAAAAATAGTTTTAGGACTCGGGATTTCTATAAGTTTAACATCATGTTTAGCTTATAATCAGGGTTATGCAACCTACGGAGAACCTTACTACGATAATGGATATTATTACGCTCCTCAAGGTTATTACGGCAGTGGCGGATATTATGGAAATGACGGATATTATTACCGAAATGATATGAGATACTATTACGATAATGGTGTTCCGTATTATTATGGAAATAACAGAAACAGAGTGTATATACAAAGACAAAATTCTAATGCTCAAATACAGAACAGCGGTTTCAGAAACCAACCAAGCAATAATAGTGTAAGAAACCCACGTTACGACAATGGAAATAACGGGTTCCGGAATTCTTCTCAAAACAGAAGTAATTCTAACAATAGCGGATTCAGAAATCAGTCGCCCAACGTAAATCCGCAGCAGACACCGAGAAGTAATAATGGTAGCGGGGTCAGAAACAGCAATTCTGGGAATACCAGATCCGAAGCACCGCAAAATACCAACCCGAATAATCGCGGTGGCGGATTCAGATAATCTGTAAATCAATAAAAAAGAACGGACAGTTTTTACTGTTCGTTTTTTCATGTAAAATAGAGTATTTTTGTAGGCTTGATTTTAAAGCAATATTATATGGAATTTTATAAATATCAGGGTACCGGAAACGATTTTGTGATGATAGACAATCGTGATCTTCAGTTCCCAAAAGATCAGAAAATAATAAAAAAATTGTGCGACAGAAGATTTGGAATCGGTGCAGACGGATTAATTCTTCTTGAAAATGATCCTCAATACGACTTCAAAATGGTATATTATAATTCTGATGGCGGAGAAAGCACCATGTGTGGTAACGGCGGAAGATGTCTTGTCGCTTTTGCCTTTTTTCTCGATATTTTCGAAGAAAAATGCACATTTATAGCCATAGACGGAGAACATGAAGCCGAAATTAAAAATGGTATTGTAAAACTTAAAATGATTGATGTTGAAAATATTTCATTGGATGGAAACGATTCAGTTTTGAATACAGGTTCTCCTCACTACGTAAAATATGTTAATAATATTGACCTTTTTAATGTATTTGCTGAAGGAAAACAAATAAGATATTCTCCAACTTATCAAGAGAAAGGGATTAATATAAACTTTGTTGAAAAAATTTCTGACGAAGAGATTTTCGTAAGAACCTATGAACGAGGTGTTGAGGATGAAACTTTCAGTTGCGGAACGGGAGTTACGGCATCTGCTTTAACTTTTCTTAAAAAAAACAATCTAAACACGGTGAAGGTAGAAACTTTAGGAGGAAAATTGAAGGTGTATGCAGAAAAAAACGGAGAAAGTTTTCTCAACATCTGGCTTGAAGGTCCTGCAAAACAGGTATTTCGAGGTAAAATAGATCTTTCGATTTAATTTATAATAAAAAAAACTATTAATCTTATTTCAGCAATGAAAAAAGCTACTCTTATTATTATTTTGGTGCTTCTTGCCGTTGCAGGTTTCTTTGGCTTTAAATTTTATAAAAAATATTATGGCAGCAATGTACCCAAAGACGGCTATGTTTTAATTCCTCACGGTTCAAAATTCAATCAGATATTAGATTCTATAGCGCCATTTGTTCAGAATAAATCCTCTTTTGAAGAGGTGGCGAAAGATAAAAATTTGGATCAGCATTTTAAACCTGGAAGATATTACTTTCAAAAAGGAGCAAGCAATACCAGTTTGGTAAACATGATAAAAGCAGGAAACCAGACTGCCAATTCTTTCAGAATCGGAGATTTTGGAGATGTTTACCAAATGATTGGGAAAGTCAGCCGAAAAACAGAACTCGATTCTTTACGTTTTGTAAATGATCTGGATAAAATAGCTGTAGAAAAAGGATACAAAAATGCAGAAGATCTTAAAAAATACTTTTTTATAGATACCTATAATTTTTTCTGGACGGTTACACCTCAGGAATTTTTCTCAAAATTTGATGATCAGTATCAAAAATTTTGGAATGAAGAAAGAAAAAACAGGGAAAAGCAGTCGGGTTTAACGAGAGATGAAATTTATGCATTAGCTTCCATCGTTTATAAAGAATCTGGTGGAAAACCCGATGAAATGAAGACTATTGCTGGACTTTATATTAACCGATATAAAAAAGGAATGAAACTTCAGTCGGATCCTACAGTAATTTACGCTATTAATAAACAGACTAACTTCAAAGAACCTATTAAAAGAGTTTTTTTTAAGCATCTGTCTACTCCGTCTCCTTATAATACTTACGCCAACAAAGGAATTCCGCCGGGACCTATTTGCGTGGTAGATAAAAATTCGGTAGATGCAGTTTTAAATGCTGAAAACAATAATTATATTTTTATGTGTGCAGATCCTTCGAGATTAGGCTATCACAAATTCACGGATAATGCAGAAGAGCATGCTGTAAATGCAAAAGCTTATCAGGATTGGTTGAATTCTAAAAATATTAAATAATTAACCCGTTTAAATAAGTAAAGACTAAAATTTATTGAATAAAATTTAAACAGGCTCTAAAACAAAAAATTGATATTTCAAATTATTGAAAAATATCTCTAAAATTAAATTTAAGTAAACCGTGAAATTGCAGCATTTATAATGCTCAGTTTCATAAAAAGAAAATCTATGAATCAGACGGAAATAATCAGTATTTTCACCAGAAAAACATTAGGACTTACTTTTGTACTTTCGGCAGCGGTAATGGCATTTGCTCAGGAAAAAGTAGGAATTTCAGGAACCATTGTAGACAAAAGCAATCAGCCTGTACCTTATGCATCAGTAACATTTACGCATAAGCAGAACAAACTTTTCAGCGACGCTACTCTTACCGACGAAAAAGGGAATTATAAATTAGAAATTAACCCCGGAAATTACGACATTTCTGTTGAGGCAATAGATTACAAGAAAAGTGTTATCAACAAACAAATTAGCAAACCTGGAAGTATCGGCTCTCTTTCCATTGAACCAGAATCTTCTTCTACCAATGTAAAAACGCAGGAAATTCAGGGAGTAACGATAACAGCTACAACCAAGCCTTATAAAGTAGAATTGGATAAAAGAACCTACGATCCTTCTCAGGATATTGTAAGCAAAGGTGGAAATTTGCAGGATGTTCTGTCTAATGTTCCTTCAGTTTCTGTAGAAACAGACGGTACAGTTTCTATGAGAGGAAGTTCTAATGTGAAATTTTTAATTAATGGTAAACCTTCTGCTCTTTTGGGAATTGATGACGGAGCCAATGCACTTCAGAGTATTCCGGCAGATCAGATCGAAAGAATCGAGGTAATTACCAATCCTTCTTCTAAATTTGAAGCCAGCGGAACCGCAGGTATTTTGAATATCATTCTTAAAAAATCTAAAAAAACCGGATTTAACGGAAGTGTTATCGGAACTTTAGGATATTTGCCTCAAACCAATCTTAATACTAATTTAAGCTGGAGAAAAGGTAATTTAACCTGGTTTTTAAACGGTGGCGGAGGTTACAGAGAATCTAAGAATACCAACCGAAACAATGCTACTTTCTTTAATGCCGCAAATGGGCAAAGAACCAAAACCGATCAGGAATCTATCATTACCAGTAAAAACAATAACTACAATGCTTCAACCGGTATTGTTTACGATTTTAATGATAAAACTTCCTTAAACGCTTCTGCAACGGTAAGAACTTTCGACAGTGAGAATATGGGGAACATTACATATAACTATCAGTTTTTGAATGCTTCTTCCCTTTTTAATGAAAGAATTAATAATGGTTCTAACAATAATTTGGCATTTCAGGGAGATTTGGGATTAGATCATAAATTTGATGATAATGGTCAAAATCTCTCGCTTTCCTTAAGTCTTCAAAGCAACAGATCTTATAACGATACGAATGTTGACCAGCTTTCGAACAATGCTTTTGAATTACAAAATGCTATTAACCAGACCACCAGAAATAAGACACTCATCGGAAAAGCAGATTATGAACTTCCAATTGGTGAAAATTCAAAAATTGAAGCAGGTTACAGAATAGACATCAACGACAATACTTATGATAATGATGTTTTAGAAAGATATTCTCCTGTAACAGATTATTTCTCTCTGAATGATTTTACTTACAATGCCAATTACAGAGAGATGTTTAATGCCGGATATCTTCAGTTTAAAAGTAAGATTGGAAAACTTGGTTATCAGGTTGGGGTAAGAGATGAATATTCTAATGTTGATATTAAATATTCTAATTTAAATCCTAATTCTGCAATAGATAACACTAAAAAATACAATAATTTATTTCCTACTGTATTTTTGAGCTATGAAGTGGCAAAAGACAATCAGTTTTTGCTTAATTATTCCAGAAGAATAGACAGACCGAGATCGTGGTTCTTAATTCCGAACCCAAGTTACTCTGATAACCAGAATATCTTCGAAGGAAATATAGATCTTAATCCTTCCTATGTAGATTCTTATGAATTGGGGTACAGTATTTCTAAGAGCAAACTTACTATAAACCCAACTTTTTACTACAGACACACGAATGATGATGTAAAAATGCTTGTATATTCTGATAATGGAGTTTTTAAAACAAAACCTATCAATTTAGGAAGTGATGACCGTTATGGTTTAGATTTGAATTTCAATTGGGATGCTACAAAATGGTTGAAATTTTTAGGAAATGTAGATTTGTTCGGGTATAAAACCACTGGAGTTTATTATGATCCTACAATGATTACTCAACCCATGTCTTTCGAAGGTACAGGGTTTTCTACCAAAGCAAGACTCACCTCAACAGTAAAAATAGATAAAACTTTCAGCTTTCAGTTACAGGGTTTTTACAGAGGTCCACAGAAAACAACCAACCAAAACAGAGAAGACATGTATGCTCTCAACTTCGGAGCTTCCAAAACAATCTGGAATGGGAACGGTACTTTAAGCTTCAATATTCAGGATATTTTCAATACTCGTGCAATGAGAAGTACAACGACTACAGCAGAATTTTCGAGAGAATCTTATATGCAGTGGCAACCAAGACAGTTTGCACTATCTTTAACCTACAGATTTAAACAAGGTGAAAAAGTGGAACAGCCAAAACGTAAAAAGGATATTAATTCTAATGCTACCGGAGACGACCAGCAAGGCCCAATGTAAGCTAGAATTAGTCATAAAAAATCCCGAATAAAAATTTATTCGGGATTTTTTTATTTTGTTTTTGCTACTTCGGCCTCGTAAATTCTTTTTCTTAAATCGCTTGATGAAAAACGGTGATCTCTTTTATTATAAAAAATTTCAATCCCTTTTTCTTCGCAGTATTTCTTGCCGGTAAAATCTCTGTCGAGATAATCATCACCAATAATTCTTACATCTATCACGAAAGACTTCAGAATATCTTCCAAATCTTGTTCCGTGTAATAAGGAATAATTTCATCTACGGCATTTACTGCTTTTAGCTGAATGTATCTTTCTACAATAGTCTGAGTCGGTTTATTTTTTGTCGGGCGATCATGGGAAGGATCGATCTGAAGTCCAACTATAAGGTAATCGCACACGGTTTTTGCTTCCTCAAGCATTTTAATATGCCCTGCGTGCAGTAAATCAAATGAGGAAAATGTAATACCTATTTTTTGCGTTTTCATGCTTTGTCTTGTATTTTATCTTCGCAAAAGTAAATCAAAATAATAAATTTGCTGCGATTTTTTTTATTATTTATTTCTAGATTCTAAATATTTCTGCCACTCCCATACCGTTTTTAAGGCTTGTTCTAAAGAAGTATCAGATTTCCAGTTTAATTCTTTTTCTGCTTTATCTGCATTTGCATAAGCAATGGTAATATCTCCTTCTCTTCTGTCGCAGATTTTATAAGGAACGGAAACATTATTAGCAATTTCGAAAGCCTGTACTACCTCTAAAACAGACGAGCCTTTTCCGGTTCCGAGATTATAAATATCTACAATCGTTTCACCAGAATTTTTGCTCATTAGATTTTTTAAGGCCGCAACGTGAGCTTTTGCCAAATCTACTACATAGATATAATCTCTAATTGCAGTTCCGTCTTCTGTAGGATAATCATTTCCCCAAACGCTGAGTCTTTCTCGAATTCCTGCTGCGGTCTGCATAACATAAGGAACCAAATTATTAGGAATACCAATAGGCAATTCTCCTAACAAAGAAGAAGGATGTGCTCCAATAGGATTAAAATATCTTAAAAGACAAATTTTTCTTTGATAACCCATGGCAAAATCTTTCAGAATTTCCTCTCCCATCTGTTTTGTTTTACCGTAAACGCTTTCTGGCATTTTTAATGGTGTATTTTCATCAATAGGCATTTCATCTGCTTGTCCGTAAACAGTACAAGATGAACTGAAAATAAAGTTTGAAATATTTCTTGTTTTAAATTCCTGAAGAATATTAATTAAAGAAAATAAATTATTCTCATAATAATCAATAGGTTTTTCCTGACTCTCTCCTACTGCTTTAAAGGCAGCAAAATTAATACATCCTTCAATCTCGTGAGCATCGAAAACCTGAGTTAGAAGTTCTTTTCTCTTTAAATCGAAAGGATAAAAAACAGGTCTTTTTCCTGTAATTTCTTCAATATTATGTAAAATAAATTTTTCCGAATTGGATAAATCATCTACAATAACCACTTCAAATCCGTTATTAATAAGTTCTACAACCGTGTGAGAACCAATATATCCAAGTCCGCCTGTGACTAAAATTGCCATATATATTTATTAAATTTATGTTTGATGTTTTGCAATTACCTATTATTTCATAAACTCTAAAACAGCATCTGTGATATACTTCAGCTGTTCTTCGTCTAATTCGGTATGCATCGGAAGTGAAATTACCTGATCTAACAGTTGGTCTGTATTTACAAAGTCGGCATCATTGCTTTCCTGGAAGTAAGCTTTCTGCTTTCTTAAAGCCACCGGATAATAAATCATTGCCGGGATTTCTTTTTCATTAAGGAACTTCTGCAATTCGTTACGTTTTCCGTTTAAAATTCTTAAAGTATACTGATGAAAAACGTGCGTAGAATTTTCTGCTCTTTTAGGCGTTAAAATATTTTCGTTTCCTGCAAAAGCTTCATCATAATAATCTGCTGCCTTTCTTCTTGCTTCATTATAAGTATCTAAATTTGGTAATTTTTTTCTTAAAATTGCTGCCTGAATACTATCTAAACGAGAATTTACTCCCACTTCTTCATGATAATATCTTTCGTACATACCATGATTAACAATTCCTCTCAATCGGTGAGCTAACTCATCATTATTGGTAAAAATAGCTCCTCCGTCTCCGTAACAGCCTAAATTTTTAGATGGAAAGAATGAAGTAGTTCCTACTGTAGACATCGTTCCGGATTTTTTTGTACTACCGTCCGAAAAGATAAAATCTGCACCAATAGCCTGAGCATTATCTTCAATTACATAAAGATTATTTTCTTCGGCAATCTTCAGAATTTCTTCCATATGGGCACACTGCCCAAAAAGATGTACAGGAATAATGGCTTTTGTTTTTGGAGTAATCGCCTTTTTAATAGCTTCTGCAGAAATGGTAAAAGTATCGTAATCTACGTCCACCAAAACAGATTTTAGCTTCAGTAAATGAATAACTTCTACAGTGGCAGCAAAAGTAAAATCAGAAGTAATAATTTCATCACCTTCTTTCAAGTCAAGAGCCATTAAAGCAATTTGCAAAGCATCGGTTCCGTTGGCACAAGGAATTACGTGTTTTACATCCAAATAAGTTTCCAGTTCATTCTGAAAAGATTTCACTTCTGGTCCGTTGATGAAAGCTGCAGAATCCATTACATTGAGAACCGCATTATCTACGTCATTTTTTATTTTGTAGTACTGACTTTGCAAGTCTACCATCTGAATTTTCTTCATATCTCATTTATTTTTATTGATAAAACCATTTCTCTTAATAATCCAAATGATGAAATAGGTTTTATGCTCAAATATTTGTGTAAAAATAGGGAATTTAAAATCCATTCAAAAATTTTATTGATTTTGTTTTATCTTTAAAAAAAAATTGTTGATGAGAAAATTTTTACTGATTTGTTTTATAGCTGGTTACACAATCTCTTATGCCCAATCTGAACTTGTGTTTGTTTACTTTAAAGACAAACCCAACAAAGCTTCTTTTTACGCCAATCCGCTCTCGGAGCTTAGTCAGAAATCATTAAACAGAAGGACCACTCTCGGAATTCCGCTTAACGATCAGGATGCTCCCATTGAGCAGTCTTACATTCTGGCATTACAAAATTTAGGATTTATCATTACAGATTATTCTAAATGGCTGAATGGTGTTGCCCTTACCGTAAATCAGGCACAGGTGAATATTATTAAATCGCAGACTTTCGTACAATCTGTAGAAAGTTTTGCTAAAAATTCTTCTTTATCTTTAAAATCTCAGAATACTAATAAATGGTCAGATTACGAACTGATACAAAAAAATCTCACGGTTTTTAATTACGGTTCAGGTTCAGAACAAATCGATCAGATTAATCTCAGAACACTGCATTTAGCAGGATTCACAGGAACTGGAGTTACTGTTGCTGTAATAGATACAGGATTTCCTACGGTTAATTCTGGTTCGGCATTTTCAAGGCTGTGGACACAAAATCAGATAAAAGGAGGTTATGATTTTGTCACCAAAAGCAATGATATTTACAATACTTCTCTCAATATTCATGGAACGGTTGTCTTAGGTGCAATGGGAGGTTATCTCGCCAATACATTTGTAGGTTCTGCTCCCGATGCAGATTTTTATCTTTATAGAAGCGAAAATGCAGATGTTGAAATTCCCGAAGAAGAAATATACTGGATTGAAGCTGCGGAAGAAGCCGACAGAAAAGGAGTAGATATCATTACAACTTCTTTAGGATACAACGTTTTCGATGATTCTAAATATAACTACAGTTACGTCCAAATGAACGGTTCGACTTCCTTTATAGCAAGAGGAAGCGAAATTGCTGTTAACAAAGGTATTTTCGTATTAGTTGCTGCAGGAAATTCAGGGGAAAATCCATGGCATTATATTACAACGCCCGCCGATAACGCAAAAGTTTTTAGCATCGGAGCCGTAGATTCTGCTGGAAATTCTTCGGTATTTTCATCTTTTGGTCCCAATTCTTCCGGAGTTATAAAACCTGATGCAAGTGCAAGAGGAACCAATACATCTACCGTAAACAACAATACATTATTTACCTCTTCCGGAACATCTTTAGCAACACCCGTTGCAGCTGGTGGTGTAGCGTGCCTTATTCAGGCATTTCCAACAATGAACAGAGATTTAATGAGAACAAAATTAAGACAAACTGCTTCACTCTACCCTTCTCATACCAATCAAATGGGATATGGAATTCTAAATTTCGGAAATTTTTATAATTCAACATTAAACGCTTCAGAGCTTGTTAAAGAAAAAGAATTAACCATTTTCCCCAATCCCGTAAAAAACATCCTAAATATTGTTACCGAAGCAGACATTATTTCAACAGAGATCTACGATAATTTAGGTAGATTTATTGTAAAATCATCCCAAAAATCTATCAAAGTTGAAGATTTTGCAAAAGGAACCTATTATTTGAAAATTCAGACAAAAAATAAAGTTTATTATGAAAAGTTTTTGAAAGAATAATTTACATATCTATCTTAAATTGAAATTTAATCTGTGTAACTTTTAATTTCAATCATCCTAACCCATAATGACGATTATTAAACATCTAATATTTTGTACTTTTGCAGCACAAAATTTATAATTAGATGAATTACGTTGCTGCTGAGAATCTTACCAAATCCTACGGAATAAGAACTTTATTCAAAAACATTAGTTTTAATATTAATGAAGGAGAAAAAATTGCCATTGTTGCCAAAAACGGGAGCGGAAAATCTACTCTGCTGAAAATTTTAATGGGCAAAGAAATCGCAGACAGCGGAAGCGTAATCATTAATAAAGATATACAAGTAGTACTTTTTGATCAGGAAATTGATTTTGATTCTCATCTCACGATAGACGAATATATGATGACACTTGATTCTGAACCTATTCAGGCTCTTAAAAATTATCATAAATCTTTAGAGTCTACCGATTCAGAATTCATCGAAAAAGCTTTGGCAGAAATGGAAGTTCACAAAGCATGGGATCTGGAGAATGAAATGAAACAGATTCTTTCTCAGCTGAAAATTACAGATCTAAATGCCAAAATGGGAAATCTTTCCGGAGGACAGATTAAACGTGTAGCTTTGGCAAAACTCCTTACAGAAACCCGTGCAGAACATCGCCATACATTACTTATTATGGACGAACCAACCAACCACCTGGATGTGGAAATGGTAGAATGGCTCGAAAATTATCTAAACAAAGCAAAAATCACTTTACTTTTAGTAACTCACGACCGTTATTTTTTAGATAGTGTTTGCGATATTATCTGGGAAATGGAAGACCAAAATTTATTCTTTCACAATGGTTCTTATGCCACTTATCTTGAGAATAAAATGATTCGGGAAGATAATATGGAGGCAACTATAGACAAAGCCAACAATCTTTACCGTAAAGAACTGGAATGGATGAGAAGGCAGCCAAAAGCAAGAACCACAAAATCTAAATCTCGAATAGATGCCTTTTATGAAACTGAAAAAGTAGCAAAAACAGATACCAGAAAACAAGGTTTAGAACTCGATTTTGAAATGAAACGTTTGGGAAATAAGATTCTTGAACTTAAAAATATCGATAAAAGTTTTGGAGATAAAGTTTTGCTGAAAGATTTCAGTTATACCTTTCAAAGGGGCGAAAAAGTAGGAATTGTTGGTAAAAACGGAGCCGGAAAATCTACTTTACTTAATATTATTCAAGGGTTTGAAAAAGCTAACCAAGGCGAAATTGAAACCGGAGAAACCATTCATTTTGGATATTTTTCTCAAAAAGGGCTTCAATATAAAGAAGACGAAAGAGTAATAGATTTCATTAAAGAAGCGGCAGAATATTATCCGTTAGCCAACGGAAAAAGCCTTTCGGCATCGCAGTTTTTAAGATTATTTTTGTTTGATGACCAAACACAATACTCTCCTATTTCCAAACTTTCTGGAGGTGAAAAAAGAAGACTGCATTTAATGTACATCCTGTATCAGAATCCTAATTTCCTTATTTTCGATGAGCCTACCAATGATTTGGATCTTCCCACTTTAACGGTTCTCGAAAACTTTCTACAACAGTTTCAGGGCTCATTAATCATTGTTTCTCACGACCGTTACTTTATGGATAGAATTGTAGATCATATTCTTGCATTTGAAGGTGATGGAAAAATTAAAGATTTTGTCGGAAACTTCTCCGAATACCGAGAAAGTAAAAAAATTGAGGACGGAAACCAAAAACAGTATGACAAAAAAATAAAAACTGCAGAGGAAAAAAATTCAGATAAGCCTACAGAACCTGCCGCATCTAAAAATCAAAACTCCAAAAAGAAACTTTCCTTCAAAGAGCAAAGAGAACTAGAAACCATTGAAAAAGAAATGCCTGATTTCGAGAAGACAAGAGCCAAAATTCTGGAACAGCTTAATAATGAAAGTGACTACGAAAAGATAGCTTCATTATCTGCAGAACTGGAAAATATATCAGAAAAGCTTGAGTTACATGAAATGAGATGGCTAGAACTTCAGGAACTACTGGGAGAATAAAAATAGAAGGGTTTGAATGTTGATAAACTATCATTTTCAGCATTCAAACCCTTAAAAATTTTAGAAATAAATATTTTTTTCAGTTTTAGAACTTTCTACCGCAGCGTCAATGATTTTCATATTCTGAATAATTTCTGCAGCAGGTGACGGAAGCGGATATCCAAAAACAATGTGTTCGTAAATCTGCTGATAATAATTCATGTAATTTCCGGGTTCACTCGAACTTATAATTCTTTCTGTTTGATTGTTTTCATTGATAAAATTAAGAATTCCATCTGCTTTTTCTAAAGACTGCGTCCATACTTTTCCATAAATAGGAATAGCACCTGCAACAAGCTCATTTTCCTGATGATCTGTTCTTTCCTGTAAAAAACTTCCTTTACTTCCATGAAAACTGTATGCATAATGTGCTTCTTTAACGAAAGTGCTAGATTTTAGTCTTACTATTAAATTATTTTGGTAGTGAAGGAGGATTTCGAAATAGTCATTGGCAAATTCAATCCCTTTCATCGAGAAAACATCTGCAAAAATCTTTTTAGGAAAGCCGAAAAGTTGAGTTGCCTGATCGACAAGATGAGCACCCAAATCATGTAATGTTCCAGAACCTTTCTGTTGAGGATTTTCTTTATGTTCTTTTCCTCCGGCTTCCGTCCGGAATCTGTCGAATCTAATTTCAGCTTCTTTTAGTTCTCCCAATACATTTGTGGCAAGAACTTCTTTTACCTTCAAAAAATCTCTGTCGAACCTTCTGTTTTGGTAAACGCTCAGAAATAAGTTTTTTTCTTTGGCTAAATTCACTAATTCTTCAGCTTCCGCTGTATTTACCGTAAATGGCTTTTCTACAACAACATTTTTACCCGCTTCTAAAGCTTTTTTCACAAATTCAAAATGGGTTTGAACGGGAGTATTTACCACTACCAAATCTATATCTGCCTCACTCAACATTTCATCTACAGAACGATATATGGTTGCATCGCTGTATTTTTCTTTAGAATCCTGTTTGTTCCGCTCCACAATTGCAGCAATATAAAAACCCGGATGCTCTTTCAAAAACGGAGCATGAAAAACTTTTCCACTCATCCCGAATGCACACAAACCTACTTTTACCAATTGCATAATTCTATTTTTTTTCAAAGTTATTATAAAATTGGATCATTTTAGCTTAAAATGGAGAAATTACACCTTTCTAAATTAGCATTTATTGACAAAAATCAGTTAATAGTTTTTATTAATTCTAAATAATAATTTACATTTGCACTTTATTTAAAACCACTCTAAATAACTAAGAAACTATCATGAAAAAACAGTTGTTGGCAATAGGCTTAATATTTACAGCCATTTCTGCAAATGCACAATTAAAGTTTGCCGAAGCAGATACGCTAAGAATCCATACTATTGAAGACGTGAATCTTCATAAAACTGGAAACCCCAACAAAGCAAGACCATTATCTACAAAGTCTAATCTTACGATAATGGAAACTCCACAACCCATATCGATAGTAACCCACGAAATTATTGAGCAGCAACAGGCAAAACAGCTAAGTGATGTTCTACAAAATGTAAACGGTATTTATGTAACTTCTTCCAGAGCAAACTCGCAAGACAGTTTTGGTGGTAGAGGTTTCATTCTTGGAAACGATAATATGTTCAAAAACGGATCCCGTATAAACAGCGGAGTTTTCCCTGAAGTATCAGGCTTGGAAAGAGTTGAAGTTCTGAAAGGAGCAAATGCAATGCTTTACGGAAATACTGCTGCAGGAGGTGTCATTAATATGATTACCAAAAAGCCTAAATTCAATTTTGGAGGAAGCGTAGGGTTGAATGCCGGAAGCTGGAATTCTTATAAACCAACGGTAGATGTTTATGGTCCGCTTTCCAAAAATATAGCTTTCAGAGTAAATGGAGCGTATGAATATGCTGAAAATTTCAGAGATGTTGTAAAATCTGAAAAATATTATTTCAACCCATCATTTTTATTTAATCTGAGCGAAAAATCTCAGCTAATTGTAGAGGCAGATTATCTTAAAAATGATTTTACACCAGATTTTGGTCTTGGTTCTATCACCGAACGTGATGGTTTAACGTACAAATTGAATACTCTTCTACCAAGAACTGCATTTTTAGGAACAGATTGGCAGTTTCAGAATGTTGAGCAGGTTTCCACGAACGTAACTTTCAATCATCAGTTCAACCAAAACTGGTCTTTAAATGCGACATCTTCTTATCAAAATTATACGAAAGATTATTTTTCAACAGAAAGAATCCAGTGGGGTTATGAAAAATCTACCGACAGACTTTTCTACAAAAGACCTTTAAACAGAACTTACAACGAACAAAATTATACTTCTGCACAAGTTAATTTGAATGGTGAATTCAACACTGGTAAAGTTAATCATAAAGTATTGTTCGGAACAGATGCAGATTATGGTGTTGCAGATTCTTATTCTTACTTTAATCCGACCAACAGATTAGCTTACGGAAACAGTTATTTGTATGGAACAAACGGAAACAGCAACGGAATTTTGTATCTTGATAATCCTTCAACATGGATTGGCGGAAATGTGCCAGATTCAGAAAAACTGGAAAAAAACAGAATCAATACCAGAAGAATTGGTGTGTATGCTCAGGATCTCATCAGTCTTACAAAAGAATTTAAAGTAATTGCCGGATTACGTTGGTCTTACATTCAAAATATGCCGACCATTAATACTAAGTTCAAAACTTCTACGGGCGGTTTGGTTAATCTTAATTCTTCTCCTGAGAAAAAATTCACAGATAACTCGTCTTCATCCGATCAGGCAATATCTCCAAAACTTGGGTTAGTGTACAATCCTAACGATAATCTTTCTGCATTTGCAACATATACCAATTCTTTTGTTGCCAATGTTGGAAAACTGAGAGATGGTGAAACATTGCGACCTACCAATATCGACCAATATGAAGTGGGGGTGAAAAAGAATATCTGGAACAATGCTTTGGCAATCAATCTAACGGTTTACCAGATTCTTTACAGAAATTATTATCAGGCTGCTTTAGATGATAATGGTAACCCAATAGATCCTACCGGACTTACAAAAGATTTTGCCGGAAAAATGAGAAGCCGAGGTGCAGAACTTGATATTACAGGAAATCCTACAGAAAACCTATCTATTATCGGGGGTGTTTCATATAACAATTCTGTATATCTAGACACTCCGGACGTTTTTGGTTATGTTGAAAACCAGAGATTGGTAAGAACGCCTGCTACCACTGCAAATGCTTCTGTATTTTATAAATTTACTAAATTTGTTCCGGGCTTAAAATTAGGAGCAGGAGTTTATTACATTGGCAACAGATTGGCGGGATGGAACGATACGAAATCCGGAAACAACAGTTTACAGAAAAGAAACGGAGTCAGCAGAATATTTGAACTTGAAGATTACACCACTGTTTCTTTATCTGCAGGATACGACTGGAAGAAATTTTCTATCCAGGCTAAAGTTGGAAACCTGTTTGATGTTGCCAACTATAATGTTCACGAGAATTATTCTGTGAATCCTATTGTGCCTAGAAATTATTATTTCACTCTGACTTATAGACTGTAAATATTTAAATTAAATAAATAATACTACATAAGTGGAAATTGCTATTTTGCAGTTTCCACTTTTGAAATTAAAATGAATAATATATATGGATAAAATTAAAGACACAAAAAGCTTCATGAGAATTACCCACCGTTATTTGGGATATTTTATGGCAGGAATTATGGTAATTTATTCCCTAAGTGGAGTTTTATTGATCTACAGAGACACCGATTTTCTAAAAAAAGAAATAAAATACGACAAAGTAATTGAGAAAAATCTGGATGAAAAATCTTTGGGTAAAGAGTTGAAAATAAAAAATCTGGAGGTTGAAAAAACTGAAGGAAATATTTTAAAATTTAAACAGGGAACATACGATTCTTCTACCGGGCAGGCAAAATACAGCAAAAAAGAGCTTCCTTATGTGTTAGACAAAATGGCAAAACTACACAAAGCTAAATCTGAAGACAAATTGTCGCCATTAAATGCATTTTTCGGAATTTGCCTTTTCTTTTTTGTTATTTCCAGCTTTTGGATGTTTAATCCTAAAAGCAAAGCCTTCAAACGTGGAATGAAATTTACAATTGCTGGACTTGTTGCTGCAGTTATTTTATTATTAATATAAGAGGTAATTGGGTATCTTCAATTATCAAATCATCAAAAAAAAATACTTTTTGTAAAAATATCTTTTCTATTGAAACTAGCCTCTACACCCGAAAACATATTCCTGCATTGGTTTGGCACAGTTATTGTGCATCATCATATATTCAAAATAATAACCATTAATTATTAAAATTATAAATTATGAAAAAACTAATTCTTACAGGAATATTAGCTGTTGCAGGATTAACTACTACAGCAAATGCACAAATTCAAAAAGGTAACTGGATGGTTGGTGGAAATTTGGCTCTTGCAGACTTTGGATTAAATAAAGGCGGGGGGTATAATTTTTCTATTGAACCTAAAGGTGCTTACTTTATCGAAGACAATATTGCAGTTGGTGGATACGTAGATTTGGGATTTAAAGGAGCAAAAGACGCTGCAACTACTTTCACTTATAATGTTGGTGCTTTAGGACGTTATTACGTTTCACCAGGAGAGAAAGGTATTGACAATTTATTAAATCACGGTCGTTGGTTTGTTGAAGGTAATGTTGGTGTTGGTGGAACTACTATTTCTAAAGGTGGTACTTCATCAAATGGACTTAATTTTGGTGTTGGACCTGGGTATTCATATTTCATAACTCCAAATATTGGATTAGAAGGACTACTTAAATATGATGCAAATGCTGGATTTGGTAATGTTGGCTACACTAATAAAATAAAATTTTCTTTAGGTTTTCAAATTTATTTACCAACATCTAAAGCAAAGCAAATTATTAACGATGTTAAATAATAAATAGAATAAACTATTACAAATAAATTTGACAAAAGCGGCTTGGAAAATATTCCAATGCCGCTTTTTCATTCAAACTAAACTATATAATAAATAAAAAAAACCAATTTCTATTTGTTGGGTTGCGGTGTATATCTTAAATAAGGTTTCACTTCTTTCACTCCTTTAGGATACAGCTTTTCTGCCTCTACCGTAGGAATTGTTGGAGGAATAATTACATCATCACCATCTATCCAATTTACAGGGGTTGCAATTTTATATTCATCTACCAATTGTAAAGAATCTAAAACTCTCATAATTTCATTAAAATTTCGTCCCGTTGATGCTGGATAAGTAATAATTAATCTTACCTTTTTTTCAGGATCAATAATAATTAAAGAACGAACTGTTGCAGTTAAAGAAGCATTTGGATGAATAAAATCATACAATTCTGAAACTTTTCTGTCTTTGTCTGCAATAATAGGAAAACGTACTTGTGTATTCTGCGTTTCATTGATATCTTCAATCCATTTTTTATGATCTTCTGCATCATCTACGCTTAGCGCAATCACTTTAGTATTTTTCTTTTCGAAATCTGCCTGAAGTTTTGAGGTAAAGCCAAGCTCTGTTGTACACACGGGTGTAAAATCTGCCGGGTGAGAAAATAATATTCCCCAAGAATCTCCGAGAAATTCATAAAAATCAATCTCCCCAACAGATGAATCTGACTGAAAATTGGGTGCTGTATCTCCTAATTTTATTGACATATCTTTTTGTTTTATTAGTCTACAAATTTAATAGACTTTTTATAACTGGCAAAATTATTGCAAAGAATATTTCCTAAATTTGTAAAAAAAAATTTCATGGATAAAAGTCTGAGCTATCTAGACACAGTTTACAGGGTATTAGAGAATTGGTATTTTAAATTTGCACAACTCACTCCAAAGCTCGTAGTGGGAATCATTGTTTTTTCATTTTTTTTAATTTTCAGTAAGTATCTCAGTAAGGCTGCTGTTAATTTAATGCATGAAGTATTTCCGAATAGTAAAAAGGAAGGATCTGTGGTCACTATTATTGGTATTTTCAGATTTATTATCATGCTATTCGGAACGTTTATCTCCCTGGAAATTATGGGTTTCAGCGGATTTTTATGGAAATTTATAGGAAGTTTAGGAGTTGCAGGGGTTATTGCAGGGGTTGCACTGAAAGATTTGGTTTCGAGTATCTTTTCCGGAATGTTAATTGGAATTGACAAAGCTTTCAAAGTAGGTGATTACATCACAATAGGAAACCACTCCGGAACTGTACAGGATATCGGCTTTCTTACAACAAAAATTATTACCGACGACGGAAAAAAAGCTTATATACCAAACCAAGTGGTTTTCAACGCTCCGTTTTATAATATTACAGCATCTCCACAAAGAAGAGTTATCTTAGATTTTGAAATTCCTGCCGATGAAGATATTCAAAAAGCTCAGGAAAGTATTCTAGATGTCATTAAAAATCTCGATAATACAGACCGCCTTGAAACTGCGGAAGTAAATTTCACCAATTATAAATCCGGAGCATTTACAGTTCAGGCAAAATTTTGGATTGCTATTGGAGCCAATATAGCACATGTAAAAAGCGATGCTCTTCTCAAAATTAAAATAAGACTAGAACAGGCACAAATTCCTTTAGTAACTCCTACAAGCATAAGTCTTGTTAATCAGACTGAAACAACCCCTGAGTAATAAATTTTAAGTACGTCAATTAGAATATAATGATCACAATATTAAATCAATTTAATACGTATTATAAGTTTTAAGAAAATTCGGTTAGCGGAATTACATTAGTGTGAACTATCTTTGCAACTTCAAATTGATTAAAATGAAAAGTATTTATTCAAAATTATTGGCATTAGTATTTATAGCAAGTTCTGTATATTCTTATGCTTGGGGATTAACCGGTCACAGAATTATTGCCGAAATCGCTCAGAATCAATACTGTCCTAAATAAAAATTATTAAAAATAGAAACAGCCTAAATACCTATTTTACATTTAGCTTTACATTTAATTTCAAAAAAGAACCCCTTG
>NZ_JADQBD010000042.1:0-29264 GCF_017808115.1 Chryseobacterium sp. RR2-3-20
TCTACAAGCTAAATCGAAGATATTTTGGAGATAGCCTCTTTGAAAGGCTTATTATTGCTAACATTACAGGGTTATGATTAAAAACGGATAATCAATAATTTTAATGAATATAATTTAATTGAGGCAATTTTAAAGTAACGATTCTTTTTTAGATTAGGTCAAAAAGTGTAAATTAGCAACTATATAATTTTGAATTTTTTATGAACTTTAATTTATCTGAAGAACAGCTGATGATTCAGCAGGCAGCAAGAGATTTTGCACAGAACGAACTATTACCTGGCGTTATAGAAAGAGATCGCGACCAAAAGTTTCCTGCCGAACAAGTGAAGAAAATGGGAGAAATGGGTCTTTTGGGAATGATGGTAGATCCTAAATACGGTGGTGCAGGGATGGATAGCGTTTCTTATGTTTTGGCGATGGAAGAAATTGCCAAAATAGATGCTTCTGCTGCAGTAGTAATGTCTGTAAATAACTCTTTAGTATGTGCCGGTCTGGAGAAATTTGCTTCGGAAGAGCAGAAAGTAAAATATCTTACTCCTCTTGCTAGTGGTGAGGTAATTGGTGCATTTGCGTTGTCTGAGCCTGAAGCAGGTTCGGATGCTACTTCGCAGAAAACAACTGCAGAAGACAAAGGAGATTATTATCTTTTAAACGGAATTAAAAACTGGATTACCAATGGAGGTACAGCTTCTTACTACATCGTAATTGCACAGACTGATCCAGAAAAAAAACATAAAGGAATTAATGCTTTTATTGTTGAAAGAAGTTGGGAAGGTTTCGAAGTTGGGACTAAAGAAGATAAACTGGGGATTAGAGGAAGTGATACTCACTCTTTAATTTTCAATAATGTTAAAGTTCCGAAAGAAAACAGAATCGGAGAAGACGGTTTTGGTTTTAATTTTGCAATGGCTGTATTGAATGGCGGTAGAATTGGTATTGCTTCACAAGCTTTAGGAATTGCTTCTGGAGCCTATGAATTGGCTCTTAAATATGCAAAAACAAGAAAAGCCTTCAAAACTGAAATTATCAATCATCAGGCTATCGCTTTCAAATTAGCGGATATGGCAACACAAATTACGGCGGCAAGAATGCTTTGCTTTAAAGCTGCTTGTGAGAAAGATGAAGGAAAAGACATCTCAGAAAGTGGTGCTATGGCAAAATTGTATGCTTCTCAAGTGGCTATGGATACTACGATTGAAGCGGTTCAGATCCACGGTGGTTACGGATATGTAAAAGAATATCACGTAGAAAGATTAATGAGAGATGCAAAAATCACTCAGATATATGAAGGAACTTCAGAAATTCAGAAAATTGTAATTTCTAGAAGCATTTCAAAATAATTTTAATAAATTCAAAAAAACACTACTATGAAAAAGCCTTTGTGGATTACAGCCGGAGTCGTTTTACTTCTTTTAGGAGTCTTCTTTTGGTATAAATATTTATTTGTTTTTGGAGAAGGCGTAAAATCGGGTTACCTAAATTATGCAATCAAAAAAGGGTATGTATTTAAAACTTACGAAGGCAAATTAATTCAGGAAGGTTTTGGAAAAGGGAAAACGGGAACCATAACCAGTTATGAGTTTGAATTTTCTGTATCAGATCCTGAAGTTTTCAAACAGCTTGAGTTGAATAGCGGGAAAATTTTTGACCTTCATTATAAAGAATACAACGGAGCTCTGCCTTGGAGAGGAAACACAAAGTATGTAGTAGATAAAGTAGTGAATATGAAATAAACAGTAAAGGCTCTCAATGGAGAGCCTTTTACTTTACCAACCAAATATTTAATTAAATATTATGAAACAAAAGTAATGAGTTTTCTAGTAAATTCATAATTCTTATTAAAATCTTATTAAAATAATAGGTATTTTAACTATTGTTATCGGATTTCTTATTTAAGTTTCTTTTGTAAAAATAATACCCCAATCCTCCCAAAACAAATAGCGGCCATAAAGGAAGAATGAAAAGAAATATGGAAGTAATAATATTCCATCCAGAAGAAACGGCAGCCAAAGATTTATTGCCAAAACTTTTCTCTTCTGCTGCTTTGTTTTTGTTGTCTGAATAACCATAAAGAGTTATTTCCACATCACATAGCGTATTATTAAGGTAATCTTTACCGTGTACTTCTATATTTTTATTTTGAACTATTCCTAAATGATCGCTCAAATCATCTATGAAATAATCGAATTGCTGTATTGGGACTTTAGCTTTAATATATGCGATTTGCTTATCATTATTATTAGATGAAGTATTTTCGCTTTTTAAAAAGCCATCATATCGACTCAAGAGCTGTTTAACGGTGTTTTTTGATGATTCTGTATTGTCTACATTGATTTCGATTTCTGCATTTTTCGTAAGTTTATCCAAAGAAGGTTCTTTTGGCTTAGGAGCATTCTTGTAAATAACTTTAGTTTCTTTAATGATTTTCGGTGCAGAATTTTTAACAGCAATTTTTTCATTTGATTGATTTGACGAATCTTTTGCAGACGTTTTAGATTCCAATTTTAAAGATGAAATTTTCTTCGAAAGAGAATCTATACTTTTGGAAGTTTCTTCTATGGTTTCCATTGCCTTGCTTTTTGTTTTGTCGAAGTCTTTTATTTTGATGCTTGCGGAATCGTAAACTGATTTAACCTCGTTTTTAGAATCATTCAGTTTTTCAGTAATATTTTCAATTGTACTGTCTGTTTTTCCGGAAATACTGTCAATGGATGAATTTGCAGCTTCTCCTTTTTTACACATTGTAAACATGCTGCATACAGTTAGGGTTAAAATGATCTTTTTCATAATGGATTTATTTATTGTTTTTAAAATTTCATAAAAGGTTAAGGATTGAACAATTTTGAAGTGTCTCTTAACTGAATGTAAATCTAGAAAGAACTTCACAGGATGTTTTGTAAATAAAATGTATGGTTTACGTAAATATTTATGTTGTTGGTAATGAATGTTTTGTAAAATTTATTTGTGTGTTTTACAAGAAAAAATGTTAATTATATCTGATATTTAAAAAAAACTTTCTTTGTAAATGCAATAATAATTACCTTTGCTTTTTGAGACTTTCATAATGAAAAACTCTTTTTTGTTAACATTATCACTTTCTGTGTTTGTTGCTGTTGTAAGCTGTAGCAATTCTGTTGCGCGTAAAAGTGAATTAAAGCCTAATTCTGAAGTGAATCAGCAGTCGGATAAAATAGAATTTTCAGAAGTCAAAAGATTTAATAAAAATGTAGTCATTCCGGAAACTTCTGTAATAACTACATTTAAGCAAACTATAGAACTTTACAGGAAGTTAGCAGACAAAGCTTTCGGAAGGTCAGAGCCTATTCCAACATTAGGAGATAGCGAATATTTTCTTGTGTTAAAACCAAAACTGAAAAAGATTACTTACGGAGATATTGAGGTAGAAAAAATTGAGAATAAAAATTCTAGTCTTACAGTAAGCTATAAAGAAGTCGAAAGCACTGAGTATGAAACGGAAAAGCTTACCAATCCAATATTAATTATAAAAATTAAAGGGAAAGTTCCTGATAATATAAAACTAAAATCTATCAATTGAAATTAAAGAAAAATTATATGAAGAAAAAACTATTAGTTCTGGGTGCAGTACTGGTCTTTTCGGCTATGGGATTTGCCCAGCAAAACCAGTGGGGAAAACTTGGCACTGCTCCTATTGGTGAAATTCGTGAGAGTAATGCAAAAGTTAGCAATTATTCTCTATTTACTTTAAATGTAAGTGAACTTCAGAATAAACTGAAAGATGCTTCAGACAGAGACTATAAGGCTTACAGAAAAGGTATTACACTTAATTTTCCAAATACTTCAGGAACATTTGATGCTTATGAAGTATACGAATCGTCTACAATGCATCCCGATTTGCAGAACAGATATTCTGATATTAAATCTTATATAGGTTTTAAGAAAGGAGATAAGTCTGCGACATTAAGATTTACATTAGATCCGTATTTCGGTTTTAATGGAATGGTTGCGGGTAATGATGGTATTTATTATATAGATTCTTATACTGAAGATAATCATGTGTACAGAATTTATAATAGAAAAGATGCATCATCCACAATTCCTTTCGAGTGTCTTTTTAAAGGAGACAGCGATATGAATGACGTTGCATCTGTAGCTCAGAAAACTGTAATAGATGGCTTGAAGAGAAAGTACAGATTGTCTATTTCTACCACCGTAGAATATACTGCTTATATTGCAGGACAGGCTGGAGTAGGATCTGGTACTGTCGCTCAGAAAAAAGCGGCTGTTTTAGCAGCAGTCAATTTGGCAGTTGCCAGACTTAATGAGGTGTATGAGAGAGATATGTCTATCAGATTACAGCTTATTGCTAATACAGATGCATTATTTTTTATCAGCAGCGATACTTTTGATCAGTTCGATGCATCACAGATGCTGAATGAAAACGTTACAGTTACAAACTCTGTAATTGGTGCGGCTAACTACGATATAGGTCACCTGTTTTTCAAAGTAGATAATGCAAACGATAATAATGGTTTAGCGGCAACACCTTCTGTTTGTGGTACTTATAAGGCTGGAGGTGTAACCGGATGTGTAGTTCCTGTTGGAGATCCTTTCGTAATCGATTTTGTAGCTCATGAAATGGGACATCAGTTTGGAGCGATGCACACTCAGAATAATGCTTGTAACAGGAATGTTCCTACTACGGTAGAGCCGGGAAGTGCAAGTACGATTATGGGATATGCAGGTATCTGTCCACCCAATGTTCAGCAGAATAGTGATGCTTATTTTCATTCGGTAAGTATTAATCAAATGTATAATGCTTTCACTTCTGGAGGAACTTCTCAGTGTGCTGACAAAACTCCAATTGCTAATTCAGAACCAATTGTAAATGCTGGTTTAGACAGAAGTATTCCGAAAAGTACACCTTTCATGCTTACTGCAACGGCTACGGATGCAGACAATGATCCACTTACTTATGATTGGGAGCAAATAGATGCAGGAGTTGCGCCTATGCCTCCAGTGGGTACGAGTACGGTGGGACCTCTTTTCAGATCTCTTATGCCTACCTCATCACCATCAAGATATTTTCCGAAATTGGCAGCAATTGTAAATCCTGCTAATGCTTCAATTTGGGAGGTACTTCCATCAGCAGCGAGAAATCTTAATTTTTCTGTTTTGGTGAGAGATAATAATCCTTTGGGAGGACAAACGGGTAGAGATGATATTAAACTTACTGTGGTAAGTTCTGCAGGACCTTTTACAGTAACTTCTCAAAACACTCCGGGAGTAGTTTGGAATGAAGGACAATCCCAAACTGTTACCTGGGATGTTGCCAATACTACTGCGGCACCTGTTAGTACACCAAATGTTTCAATTTTATTGTCTACAGATGGTGGAGTTACCTTCCCTTTTGTATTGGTTGCCAGTACACCAAACGACGGAACTCATACTTTTACAGTACCCGGAAATTTGGGAACAAGTTCTAATTCAAGAATCATGGTGAAAGCAGTAGATAATGTTTTCTTAAATGTTAACTCACAAAACTTTACTGTAAATTCTTCAGCAGTAGTAATTCCACCGGTAAACCCAGGAAACCCAAGTAATCCGGGAACTCCAGGAAATCCGGGGACAACACCATCTGTGTTCTTCGAAGGTATGATGATTTATCCTGTACCATCTTACGACGGATATGTGTATATCAAATTAGATTTCCCAAGATTAAGCCCACTTCGCCCTTATGCATTTAATTATACAATTTATGCAATGGATGGTAAATTGGTAATTCCAAAAAGATCAAGATTATTCTTTTCAGATCATTTGGAAAAAATAGATTTAAGACATCTTCCAACGGAGACTTACATGATAGAAGTTGAACTGGAAGGAAATAAGATTGTTAAAAAGCTTGTAATGTTCAATAATAAATAATATTTAAAGCAAATTTATAGTACGAAAAAGGCTATCCAAACAGGGTAGCCTTTTTTATGAATGATTCTAAACTTTTATTCTCTACTGAATTATAAACGAAAAGTAGTGGTATTTGAATTTAAAAAAAAGGATTATGCTGTTTTTCGAATCCAATGCTGGTAGGATTTCCATGTCCTGAAAAAACCTGTGTTTCGCCATCGAGAACAAAAAGTTTCGCTTTAATTCCTTCGATAAGTTGTTCGTAATTCCCTTTATAAAGATCCGTTCTTCCTATACTTCCTTCAAAAAGAACGTCGCCAGAAATAATGAATTTCCCATTCTCATTATGATATACAACACTTCCCGGAGAATGTCCCGGAACATGATAAATTTTGAATTTTTCTCCATCCAAATCAAGTTCGCTGTTTTCATCAATGTATTGTATTTCAGCTTTAATATGGTTTAATTGCATTCCGAATCTCATACCGCTGATTTGAAACATATCAAAAACTTCCTGGTCTTCTTTGTGCATCAAAACAGGAACTTTATAAGTATCGACAGCCCATTGAAGTCCTAAAATATGATCAATATGAGCATGTGTTAAAAGAATTTTTTGAATTTTAAGTTGCTTTTCGGAAATAAATTTTTCTATCGCATCCGTTTCTTGTTGAATAGAATTCCCGGGATCAATCAGCCAAGCATTTTTATTTTTATTGTAGACAACATAAGTGTTTTCACTGGCAAAATTAAAAACGAAAGCTTGAATATTTAACATAATTATATTTTTATTTCTGCAAAAATAAGAACTATAATGTTTTTTCTGAGCAACTAATCATAAAACTACAAATTCATTTAGCCAAACTATTTTGAATTTAATAAAATTAACTTAGATAATGAGTGCATTTTAGAAAGCAGACATAGTTAAATTACCATTTTTCTGTCAGATATTTCCAATAACGTTTCGGAACGTGCTGTATGTGTAGTTTGGTGTTTTTCCTTTCCTTGATGTTGGTTTTGGTAAAATAACTTTGCCAAAGCTTTTGGTATTTTTTCTCTTCATCGTGGAATTTTTCCTGATATTGGTTGAGATTCAGTTTTTCTTCGGGATAGAAGAATTCGCAGTTTTTTAAGTCATAGAAAATTCCGTAATGTCTCCTTAAATCATAAATCATCCACTTTTGGTCGGCATAGCGGTCTTTGAAATGTTTTCTGATTAAGGGTAGAACATTGAAATCCGGGTCAATTTTTGCGAAATAAATATCATCCTGCATTTTCTCAAACCTTACAAAAGCAGTCATTCTATGTCTTTCGCGACTGACGGATTTGCAGATTTTTGAAATTTTGAGAATATCATCGTTGGCGAAATTTTTAAGAATATTTTCGTCAGGATATTTGATGGATTGTTTAACGGCAGATAAAATCAGCTGTTCCAGTTCTGAATCTTCCGACAGATAAACTCTCAGCAAATCATTAATCCCAGGTTTTCCGATGTTCGTTTCCAGTTTATTCAACACTTTTTCGGATTTTTCCTGTTGCGTCACCACCTCGTGAATCTCGGCAAACATATTTTCCTGCTGAAATGTTTCTCTGTTTTTGATTTCCACATCGCCATACTTGTATTCAAAAACCTCGAATACCGCTGTTAAAAGTCCGTCGAAACTGCCGTCGTACAATAATGTAGTCATCTTATTTTTAATTGGGACACTTCAACGCCGCTCAATGTGATATTTCTAATACCTTTATTATCATTTCAAGGAATTTAAATTAAAGATTTATCACTTCACTCCGTTTCGTTCTGAATGACAATATTTTTTACTATTATGTTTGAAAAAATGCCTGTAAATTTAAAACAAAGTCAGCTGCTGAGAAAACTGATTCTGAAACTTAGATTGACTTCCGCCAATAATTAATTTCCTCAAATTGAGGTCGGTTAAATGTTTCAGAAATGGATTGCCGTACGTAAAATCAATAAAATATTTGGCCCGATTCACTGCTGCTCCCAGTTTTTTGAGATGGTCAATCGTTAAAACCTGAAACTGTCTTGCACTCACAATTTTCTGTGCCGTTTTCACGCCAATTCCGGGAATTCTGAGAATCATTTTATAATCAGCAGTCTGCAGATTCACCGGGAATTGTTCCAAATGCCGTAACGCCCAACTTAGTTTCGGGTCCACTTCCAGATCCAGAAACGGCATATTGAAATCCAGAATTTCATCAGCTTTAAAACCATAAAAACGCATCAGCCAATCCGATTGGTACAAACGGTTTTCCCTAAGAACAGGAACTTCTGAAGTGATTGCCGGCAAACGATTATCTACTATAACAGGAATGTAACCAGAATAATAAACCCGTTTCATCCCATAATTTTTATAAAAATGATCTGCTACTTTGATGATTTGCAAATCGTTTTCGTGAGTTGCACCAACAATCATTTGGGTTGATTGTCCGGCTGGTGCAAATTTCGGAGTGCTTCGGATGATTTTTTTCTCATCTTTATATTGTTGAATGCCTTTTTGAACAATTCTCATTGGCTGAAGCATATCTTCACGATTTTTATCAGGTGCCAATAATTTGAGTCCTGATTCTGTCGGAATTTCAAGATTTACTGATAATCTATCGGCATAAAGTGCAGCTTCATTCATCAAATCATCACTTGCTCCGGGAATTGATTTTAAGTGAATATAACCATTGAAATTGTGTTCTTGTCTTAATTTTTTCGCAACCCGAACCAGACGTTCCATTGTGGTGTCTGCATCTTTGAAGATTCCCGAACTTAGAAATAAGCCTTCGATATAATTTCTTCTGTAAAAGCTAATCGTCAAATCAACAACTTCTTCTACGGTAAAAGCCGCACGTTTGATGTCATTTGATTTTCTGGAAACACAATAGATGCAATCGTAAATGCAGTGATTGGTCAGAAGGATTTTGAGAAGCGAAACACATCGCCCATCTTCGGTATAAGTATGACAAATTCCGCTTGCAGAGCTATCTCCCAAACCACCATTGTTTTTTCTTTTTCCGCCACTGGAAGAGCACGAAACATCATACTTAGCAGCGTCTGCAAGTATTTCGAGCTTTTCTTTAATGCGGTCGAAGTTCATTTTTTAAAATTTTTTTTTAGATTGGAATTGTTCCAAAATTGAATGTCAAAAATAATTCCATAAATGAGAAAAGTCAATAGTAATATGTGTTAACTTACCAACAAAATGTGTTAAAATTTATATCTTTACACAACTAAAAATTCTATATGAATCATCAACCTGTAGAAGGCTTTTCAAAACTTTCCAAACAAAGAAAAATCGATTGGCTTATTTCCGAATATTTAAGTAACGACAGAAGTTATGAGCAAATTTTGCAGCAATATTGGAACAACGACCACGATTTGCAAAAACTTCACGAAGAATTCTCGGAAAACACCATTTCCAATTTTTATATGCCTTACGGAATTGCCCCGAATTTCCTCATTGACGGTAAACTTTTGGCACTTCCAATGGCTGTAGAAGAAAGTTCGGTAGTAGCAGCGGCTTCCAAAGCTGCAAAATTCTGGCTGGATAAAGGCGGATTCAAAACAACCATTATCAACACAGAAAAATTAGGCCATACTCATTTTATTCTGAATGTTGAACCTCATAAACTGCTTCATTTTTTCAATTTTAAATTAAAGAAAAAACTGCTTGAAGCAACCGAAGATATCACTGCAAATATGAGAAAAAGAGGTGGTGGGATTTTGGATATCAAACTGATTGATAAAACTTCCGAATTGGAAAATTATTTCCAATTGAAAGCCAGTTTTGATACGGTTGATTCGATGGGGGCTAATTTTATTAATTCCTGTCTGGAGCAGTTTGGAAAGACTTTGAAAGAAGAAGTTGCCAACGAAGCAGAATTTTCTCAGGAAGAAAAAGAATCCCTGCAAATTGTAATGAATATTTTGTCAAACTTTACACCGGATTGTATTGTAAGAGCTGAGGTTTCCTGCAAAATCGAAGATTTGAAGGATGACAGTGGTATCTCGAATGAAGAGTTTGCCTGGAAATTCAAACAAGCGGTTACCATTGCAGAAATCGAACCTTACAGAGCTACTACGCACAACAAAGGTATTATGAATGGTGTAGATGCTGTGGTCATTGCAACAGGAAACGATTTCCGTGCGACAGAGGCTTGTGCACATGCTTACGCATCAAGAAACGGAAAATATTCATCATTAACACATTGTACAACAGATAACGGAATTTTCCGTTTTTGGATAGATTTGCCAATTTCTGTTGGCGTGGTTGGAGGCTTAACGAACCTGCATCCTTTGGTTAAATTTTCTTTGGCACTTCTGGGAAAACCTTCGGCTCAGGAACTGATGAGTATTTTAGCAGTTTCCGGATTGGCGCAGAATTTTGGGGCGCTTCGGTCTTTGGTAACGACGGGAATCCAGAAAGGGCACATGAAAATGCATCTTTTCAATATTTTGAATCAATTTGGAGCTACGGAAGAAGAGAAACAGCATTTTGTAACGTATTTTAAAGATAAAACGGTAAGTCATCACGAAGTGATTTCGGAACTGGAGAAATTGAGGAATAAATAAATCAAAATATATAATGAAAACAATTACCTTAGTCTTCGGTGCTGCTTACGGAATGTTATCCGTTGTTTTAGGCGCGTTCGGAGCACATGCTTTAAAGAAAATTTTGTCGATAGAAAGACTGGAAAGTTTTGAAACAGGTGTAAGATATCAAATGTATGCTGCTTTTTTCCTGCTTATAGTGGGGTATATTTTTAAATTTGAGACTTCTTCAGAAAAATGGATTTCATGGATGATGATTGTAGGAACAATGCTTTTTTCATTCAGTATTTATGCTTTAAGTATGCAGGATTATTGGGGAATGAATCTGAAATTTCTAGGGCCTATTACTCCACTTGGAGGACTGCTGATGATTTTAAGCTGGGCATTTCTCATTTTTTATTTTGTGAAAGTAAAAAATTAAAGTTAAGTTTTTTGATTGGTTAACTGTAACTTGTTTTCAGTTAACCAATCATATCAACTAAATTTCTTCCAAAGGATTCCAGAAAATATTTTTAAAGTTCTTTATTCTCAAATTTTCTATTTCTATACCTTCATTTTCTAATTTTATCTGAAACTCAGGAACCGAAAGTATTCCGGATGAAGAAATAACCCGATGTGCAGGAACATCTTCAGGACATCCTCCCATCGCTTTTCCAACATGACGAGAATGATTGGGAAAACCAATAGCTTTTGCTATGGCTCCGTAGCTTGTCACTCTTCCTTTGGGAATCATTTTGGTAATTTCCCAAGTCTGTTTTTTGAATATTTCGTTCATGTTTCGCAGTGAAATTTATTAATGAAATTGTTTAAAAATCATTCATTCATAAGATTTAATTTAAATTTTATGAATAATGATAAGAAATTTTAGCCTGAGAAATTATCAAGCATATCTACACTTGGTACAAAAAATAAAGTTCCGGTCTGTGCCGTACTGAAATCGAGAATTCTGTCATAATTACCCGGCGGATTTCCAATGAACATATTGGTAAGCATTTTTTCTACGGTACTAAAAGTACTTGCATAACAGATGAAATAAGTTCCCATTTCGTTGGTAGATACATTTCCGAAAGGCATATTATCTCTCACTACTTTAAAATCGTCCCCAACATTTGCCAGAGCAATGTGAGAATTTTTTGGTTTTACATCATCTTCCATTTCAATATCAAGATCTTTTGATCTGCCGATTACTTTCTCCTGATCTTCCACCGAAAGTGCCTTCCAGCCATCAAGATTATGAACATATTTTTGCACAAAAAGATAGCTGCCTCCTTCATATTGAACATCGGAATCGTCTACAACGGCAAAGCGTTCACGATCTTTACCATGTGGATTTTCTGTACCATCTACAAAACCTAAAATTGAACGGCTATCCCAATAACGGAAACCTTGTACCTCTACTACGCAATCGGCTATTTCTTTCATATAATCTGAAATTACAGATGCCATATCATAGGCAAAACTTTTTACATCTGCACGAATATGAAAATGAAGATCTCCTCTTGTGCTTACAGCAGTATGTTTGCTGCCTTTTATTTCCTGAAATTTTTTGAATTCCTTTGGAAGCGGTTGCGGCAGTTCCAGTTGTAGCCATGCTTCATAGCCAATTCCCATTACACAGCTTGCTTTAGAATCAGGAAATCGGTCTAATGCAGAATTATTAAGATTGATTACCAAAGCGCATAGTCTTTGGAAAACCGATTTTATTTTATCAGTTTCAACATTATTTTTAAAATTCCAAACCAAAAAATAAGTATTGTTGTTTGGATAATCGGTAACATTCTGTGCGTTGTAATCGCTAGAGAAATTAGTGTTCATGAATGAGGAAAATATCGTTTTTTATTTATCAAATTTAATAAATACCTTTGGGATAATATTAGTGGTATCTTAAAAATAGGAAAATCATGATATTTCTCGTATAGAAATTGTCTGAATTTTTTTGTTCCCTGAATTTTCTTTTAAGGATGTTGTAAGAAAAAAATATTTTAAATTTAGTTGAATAATGATTATAAGAAAAAAAGAACATTGGTTTAGAATGCTTTTTGTGTGGCATGGCTCGGTTTTGCCTGCGTTGTTGCCACGTTTGGGTTTGCTTTTAATTCTTTCTTTATTCGTATCCTATTTCCACGGAATGATTTTTTCGTTTAAAGTACCTTTAAATCCTGTACCATTAACTTTATTTGGTTTTGTTTTGGCATTATTTCTTGGATTCAGGAACAATGCTAGTTACGACAGATTTTGGGAAGGAAGAAAATTGTGGGGAGCATTACTGAATACTTCTCGTGCTCTTACGCGTCAGGCAATGGCTCTTCATAATCAAAGCAATGATAATGAATCTCTTCATTATTTTTTACAATTGCTGAGTGCTTTTGTTTTTGCATTAAAACATCAGCTGAGAGGAACAGATGCTTATGAAGATTTAAAATTGAGACTTAATGAAGAACACCTAAAAATTGTTGCATCATCCAAATATAAACCTGCAGTTATCATGCGGCTTTTGGCAGAATGGGTACAGAGCTCCAAGGATAAAAACTGTTTAGATTCTATACAGCAATCGAGATTTGATGAGAATTTGGATAAACTTTCGGATATTTTGGGAGGATGCGAAAGAATAATTTCAACACCTATACCTTATAGTTATAGAGTTTTACTGCACAGAACCGTTTATATTTATTGTCTTTTGCTTCCCTTTGGGCTTGTAGACTCACTGGGTTGGTTTACAACGCTTATTGTAGTATTCATTGCCTATACATTTGTCGCTTTTGAAGCCATTGCAGACGAAATTGAGGAACCGTTCGGAACGGATGCAAACGATTTGGCACTCAACAGTATGTGTGTGATGATTGACGAAACTATTCATGAAATGGCAGGAGAAAAAATAGCTGTAACTCCAAAAATAAAACAAAATATTATAGATTGATATTTTTAAATGAATCTAAAATGTCATCAATAATTTTTCTAGCTTAAAATTATAATAGCTAAATGTAATAACATTCAGTATTCGGCGATTCTCCTTTTATTGTATTCATCAGTTCATTTGCAGCAAAAACACCCATGGTAAAACCGTCATTAATAATGAATTCGTAGTTTTCATCCAGATGTTTAGGAAGAGTACCTTCGCTAATGGCAATCACTTTTTTACCAGAATTATTTAAATTTTTCTTGATTAAGGAGCTGTGAAGCCCCATTAAAGTTTCATCACTCATTGCGAAAAAACCATCGAAGTTATGTTCTTTCAAAACCTCGTTAAGCTGTTGTTTTACGCTGTCTGTAGATTTGCAAAAAATGGTGTGGAGTTCAATGTTTTCAGCTTTTTTAATAGTGTTTTGAAATGCTGCGAGTCTGCTTTGGGTGATATCAAGATTTTCATCGCCAAATATGCCCAAAATAGTACGACAACCGTGATTAATCAGTTTTTCTGCACACAGTTCAGCATTTTTTACATTATCAAAAACCACAGAAGCAAATTGATGCTGCGGAATCGTTTTATCGAAAATAACAACCGGTATTTTCATCTCTTTTACTTTATTTAAATGGCTGCTGTCGGCTGTTTCATTAGTCATAGATAATAAAATCCCATCTACTCTCGAATTGATGCAGGTTTCAATATGCTCCTTTTCGGTTTCATAAGATTCATTAGAAGATAATATAAAAAACCGGTATCCTTCCTTATTAAGAACTGAAGAAATTCCATTGATAATGGACGGTATAAAAAACATAGAAATTTCAGGAACAATAAGACCTACAACTTTCGAGTGGTTCTTTCTGAAATTGATGGCAAAATCATTTGGAATGTAATTAAATGTTTCTGCGGCTTCTTTTACTTTAAGTTTTAAAGAACTGCTGATGTCGGGATGATCTTTAAGGGCACGCGAAACCGTTGAAGCACTTATATTAAGCATTTGTGCCAAGTCTTTTATGGTTGTTCTTTTCATTTGCTATTCTAGAGTCAATTCTTGGGAAAATTTAAGCAAAAATTTGCTTATATATTTTGTTAAATTATGTTAAATTATTATAGTTGTTTTGTTAAATAAAAGTTAATTTAAAATAAAGTTATTCACCGCAAACGTTTGCACAAACGTTTGAAATTAACATTCTGTTCATACCCAATTCAAAATAGGTTATTGATTGGTCAAAAAAAATACATTTGGAAAAACAACAAAAACCCTAAAAACTATATGGAACCTAAACTAGTAAAAAAGTTATTGATTTTCGGAACATTAAATGTTGCGGCATTCATGTTTTCTCAGACTGCAGTAAGCGATACACTTTCCAAAAAAGACAAGGTAATCGATGAAGTGGTAATTACGGGTAACTCCAATCCAAAATCTTCTGTTAAAACCAGTTTATCAATTTCAACTCTAAAACAGGCAGAAATTATAAATGCAGCTCCAAGAACAACGGCAGAAATTTTCAGAACCATTCCGGGTATTCGTGCGGAGTCTTCCGGAGGTGAAGGAAACTCGAATATTACCGTAAGAGGGGTTCCGGTTTCTGCGGGTGGATCTCGTTATCTTTTAATTCAGGAAGATGGTTTACCGATAATGCAGTTCGGGGATATTGCCTTTGGAACTCAGGATCAGTTTACGAGATTCGATTCTTTTGTATCACGAGTTGAAGCATTAAGAGGAGGTTCTGCTTCTGTTTTTGCCTCAAATTCACCGGCGGGAATCATCAACTTCATCACAAAAACAGGTGAAAAAGCAGGTGGAAGTATTACACAGCAAGTAGGTTTGAATTATAAAAACTTCAGAACAGATATCGATTACGGAACTCCGCTTGGTAAAGATTTTTATATTGGTATCGGTGGGTTTTACAGAGGGGGAGATGGTCCTAGAAAAACAGGCTATACTTCGAATAACGGCGGACAGTTCAGACTTTCATTACTAAAGAAATTTGAAAAAGGAAGCGTAAGAATTTACGGTAAATATTTAGATGATCGTACAGCGCCATATATGCCGATGCCAATTGCCGTTTCCGGTTCAGATTCTAACCCGGATTACACTTCTCTAAGTAATTATAATATTTTAACGGGAGCATTACAGTCTTCTAATTTTAGAAACGATCTTACTTTTGGCGGAAACGGACAAATTCTAAAAAGCGATATCCGAGATGGAATGCATTCGGTTTCTAAAGCCGTAGGTATGGAATTCAACTACGATTTCGGTGCTGGTTGGAAGTTGGATGCAAAAGCTAGATATGCAGCAAATGACGGTCAGTTTTTAGCACCTTTTCCTGCTTCAGTAGGAAGTAAATCCGAAATATTAGATACTGTTCCGGGTTACGGAAGTGCAGTTTATGCCGGTACAAATACCGCTGTAGACAATAATGCAAAATACATGAAAACTGTTTTATTCAATACCAAACTGAATAACCTGAATAATTTCTTCAGTGATGTAAACATCAGTAAAAAATGGGATAAAATAAAACTTAATGCGGGAGTTTATAACAGTTCGCAAAACATTAATCTTTCTTGGAACTGGAATACTTATCTTATGGAAGTTTCAGATAAAAATGCAAGATTGGTGGATGTTATCAGCAATACAGGAACCAAAATTACAGATAATGGACTTCTTCATTACGGCGTTCCGGAATGGGGTGGTCTTAACAGAAACTACGATACAAAATATTCGGTAATTGCACCTCACGCTCAGGTGGAAATCAATCCAACTGAAAAATTAACTTTAGATTTTGGAGCAAGATATGATTTCGGAAATGTATCTGGAAGTTTTTCAGGCGTGAAAAATACAACCCGTACAATAGATATAAACCAAAACGGAACTATCGAAACCCCTGAACTTGCGGTAGGAGTAGTAGACGGAACTGTTCCGGTGGATTATAAATACGGTATCTTCGGATATTCTGTGGGAGCAAACTATGCTTTCGATACTCATAATGCTGTTTTTGCAAGAGTAAGTCAGGGAGGAAGTGCTTCGGCAGACAGAATTCTTTTCGCAGGGTACAATTATACCAATAGCAACGATCCTGCTTTAGATGCTGTAAAAGTGAATAAACTGAATCAGATTGAAGTAGGTTACAAATTGAGAGGTTCAAAATATTTCCTAAATACTACTTTGTTTCAGGCAAGAACGATTGAGGCAAATTACGAAGCAACGACTCAGCTAAGAACTGAAAACAAGTATCAGTCTTTCGGAGTTGAATTCGATGGTTTCTACAAAGTCAATAAAAACTTCGACGTTAGAGCCGGGCTTACTTATACGCATGCAGAAATTAAAAATGCAATCGATAATACGATTATTGGAAATATGCCGAGAAGAACTCCAAAATTCATGTATTCAGTTAACCCTAATGTGAATATTGAAAAATTAAGCTTTGGTTTCTTTGCAGTTGGATCCACAAAAGCATATACTCAGGACAGCAATAAACTGATAATGCCGGGTTACGTTATTGTAAATCCTTATATTTCTTACAAATTAATGAAAAATCTTACGGTAAATGTAAACGCAAACAATGTGTTCAATGCATTGGCAATTACAGAAGCGGAAGAAGGTACTTTGCAGGGAACAAATGGTATCGTTCGAGCAAGAACACTTACCGGAAGAACCTTTGGTGCAAGCGTAAAGTTTGATTTTTAATGAATTATCTGTACATTTCTTACAGTTCAGTTAAAAATTCAATCATACAAAAAACTAACAGCATTTTTTGCTGTTAGTTTAATTTAATCCTATTTAGAAATTTATGTTTACACAACAAGCTTTAGAGGTTATTCTACATGCCATATCACCGCAGGGACTTCTCGCATCTTCAGAAAAAAAAGACAATTATGCGAGAGTATGGTCCAGAGATTCTATGATGACGGGAATTACAGGAATTCTCATTGAAAACGAAAAAATTGTAGAAGGTTTAAAAAAATCTATTCTTACACTTGCAGAATACCAAGCGGAAAACGGACAAATTCCCTCCAATGTCTACGGAGAAAAAGCAAGCTACGGAACACTTGTAGGGCGAACAGATGCAACAATCTGGTGGATTATCGGGACTTGCAAATATATTGCTTATTCTAATGATGAAACGCTGAAGGTAATTTTGAAAGATAAAATCTACAAAGCATTTTCTTGTTTGAAATCTTGGGAATTTAACCAGCGTGGTCTTTTATACAGTCCGTTGGGTGGAAATTGGGCAGACGAATATGTAACTTCTGGCTATGTTCTTTATGATAATGTGTTGCGGTATTGGGCTTTTAGACTTGCAGCAGAAATTTATCAGGATGAAAACCTAAATTCTTTAGCGGAAACAACTAAAAAACTAATTGAAACAAATTTCAGGAAAAATAATTCCGGAAATATCAAATATCATGAAACTGCCTATCAGAAAGCTCAAGAAAAACCTTATTTATGGGCTTCTTTAAATGCCAATGGATATGATGAACGTTTTGATCTTGCAGGAAATGCACTGGCAATTCTTTTGGGTTTAGACTTAGATTTGGATGCTTTCACTCAGTTTTTAGAACAGCTGAATCAGGAATTTAATCATTGGATGCTTCCTGTTTTTTATCCCATAATCTTTCCAAAAGATCCAGATTGGAATTTGCTTGAAAATAATTTCAGTTATGATTTCAAAAACGAACCTTATCAGTTCCACAATGGAGGTTCTTGGCCCATTTATCTTGGTTGGCTTTGCTTAGGGTTGAAGAAAAGAGGCTATACAGAAATCCCAGAAAAGATACTGAAGCAGTATGAAACTCTTCTTGCGGAAAAAGGTTCTTCGTTTCGGGAATATTATTCAACAGACGAGTTAATTCCTTCAGGTACCGACCAATTGTGCTTTTCAGCTTCCGGTTACCTTCTGATGAAGAAATAGTCCGGAAGATGAATCATTTAAAAAAACTATTATTTAAAAAAAAGATTTAAAAGATGATTGGTGATGTTATAAATTTAGAACAAAGACATTTAGATACCGCTGAAAATATATACGAAATTATTGCTCAAAATAATAAACAAAACGGTAAATGGACAGTAGGAATCTGCGGAGAAAGCGGCAGTGGAAAATCGGTAACGGCATTTGCTCTTAAAAAAGTGCTGGAAGATCACGGGATTAAAAGTTTTGTCATTCAGATGGATGATTATTTTAAGCTTCCTCCCAAAACCAATCACGAAAACCGGGAAAAAAGCCTTGAAAATGTGGGAATGCATGAAGTTCATTTGGACATCATCCAAGAAAACATACATGAGTTTAAGAAAGGAAATCCTTATGTGAAAAAACCGCTTGTGCATTATCAGGAAAACTTAATTTCTGAAGAAACGGTATCAACAGATGATTTACAAGTGATGATCGTTGAAGGTACTTATATATTGGATATTGATGATTTTGATTTTAGTATTTTCATCAACCGAAATTATAAAGACACCTACGATAACAGAATGAAACGAAATCGTGATGAACAAAGCGATTTTGTAGAAAAAGTACTCGAAATTGAGCATCAGATTATCCGTCAGCTCAAAGAAAAGGCATCTATTGTTCTTGAAAAAAATTATCAGATTGTAAAGCCATAAACCATGAATAAAAAAATAATTCCCAAGCTCAGTTTTTGGCAGATTTGGAACATGAATGTCGGTTTTTTCGGCATTCAGTACAGTTTTGGTCTTCAGCAGACTGCGGTAAATCCTTTATATTCGTTTTTAGGTGCACATGCAGAGCAGCTTCCGATACTTAATTTGGCAGGACCTGTAACCGGATTGCTTATTCAGCCTTTAATCGGAGCAATTAGTGATAAAACCTGGAGTGTAAAATGGGGTCGCCGAAAACCATTCTTTTTATTGGGAGCTATTTTTTGCAGTCTTGCTCTTTTTGCTTTCCCGTTCAGTTCGTCTATTTGGATGGCAGTCGGTCTTCTGTGGATTTTAGATGCGGCAAATAATACCGCAATGGAACCTTACAGAGCCTTTATCGGAGATAAATTGCCGGAAGAACAGCAAACCTATGGCTTCCAAATGCAAAGTTTATTTGTAGGAGGAGGAATTACGCTTGCCAATCTTTCACTTTTTGTTTTTCAGAAATATTTTGGAGGAACTTCAGAGTCGGGTGGTATTCCAATTTGGGTATATTACTCGTTTTTCTTAGGATCTTTCTGTTCTATAGCTTCCGTGGTTTGGTCGGTTTATAAAACACCGGAAATTCCGCCAACAGAAGAAGAGCTCATAAAACTGAAAGCCGAAAAGGAAAATGATACCCTTTTTACCCCTTTTATTGATATTTTTAATGCTATTGTAAAAATGCCTAAAATATTATGGCAATTGGCATTGGTATATCTTTTCCAATGGTATGCATTATTTTGTTATTGGCAGTTTGCTACTCCCATGATTAAGCAGACCATTTACCATGTTTCCGAAGCCGACGAAGAAAAAGCCAATCGACTGATACAGCTTTCACATAAAGGAATTTCTGTGGTACAAAGCGATCTTTCCTGGGCAAAAGATATTTTGAATCGTGTGGAATTGGCTGTGGGACAAACCGGTCTCATGAACGGGTTTTATAATTTTATTACCATGATTTCGGCTTTGTTGCTGATTCCTTTTGCGATTAAATATTCCTCAAAAAATGTATATACTTTTTGTTTGCTTGGAACAGGAGCTTCACTTTTATTGCTTCCTTTAATTAATGATGAATTGATGATTCTTTTGCCAATGGTTCTTTTCGGAATTGGTTGGGCAGCTATGATGGGGCTTCCGTATTCGATGGTTTCGCCATCTATACCTTCAGAGAAAAGAGGGGTGTATATGGGAGTAATTAATATGATGATTGTAATACCAATGCTTATTCAAACTCTTACATTCGGATTTTTTTACAAACATGTGCTTAGCAGCAATCCTTCGAACGCTATTACAACTGCAGGAGTTTTATTTCTTTTTGCTGCTGCTTCTGTTGCTCTTATCAAACAGAATAAAATTTCAGGGATTATTGTGAAATAATTCATCAAAACTAATTCATGCAATACAGTTGCAGGACTTATTATAAAATAAAAACCGACATGAGAAATTGAATATTTCAAATGTCGGTTTTCTTTTAACCGATAGGTTTTAGGTTAATTAATGAAAGTTATTTTTCTAAGGTATTCTTAATTTAAAAGGTCCTTCAAAATAAGTCTGATAAGAATCTACTAACTTGCCTTTCATGTCATATACTCCAAACATAATATTTTGTTTAGAGAGACTCATTTCAGCTTCAGGAAAACTGATGTTAATGGTTCCTTTTGATATTTTATCGCGATCAACAGTAATTTTACTGGTAGAACTGTAACTGATTTCTCCATGTGCAGGTTCCAATACTTTAATGGTTACCACTTTTTTCTCATTGGTTTTATTCAGGAATGTATAATTGTAGGTATTGGTGATTTTACCATCTCTTACAAAAAATGTACTTCCCATTGGCTTAATGAATTTGGTTTCCATATCTCCTCTGTTGTACAGTAAGAATACTAAAAACCCAACCAGCAGAACCAATATGGCTGCAAAGCCTTTCATTCTTCCGGTAAACTTAAACTTGGTCTGGTTTTCTATCTCGTTTTCAGTAGCATAGCGTATTAAACCTTTGGGTAATCCTACTTTTACCATAACTTCATCACACGCGTCAATACACGCTGTACAGTTAATACATTCAAGCTGTTGCCCGTCTCTGATATCAATTCCTGTAGGACATACCACAACACATTGTTGGCAATCGATACAGTCTCCTTTACCAGCGGTTTTTCTATCTTCTCCGTTTCTCCATTTAGATCGGTTTTCTCCTCTTTTAAAGTCGTAAAAAACGTTAACGGTATCTTTGTCGATTAAAACACCCTGCAATCTTCCGTAAGGACAAACCAATGTACATACCTGTTCTCTAAACCACGCAAATACAAAATAAAATGCCGAAGTGAAAAGAATCATCACAATAAAATTCGTAGGATTTGCAAACGGACCTGCTTCAATAATATTAAAAACTTCCTGGTAGCCCACGATATACATGAACATAAAGTGCGTTATTACTAAAGAGATAATGGCATAAACAGTCCATTTTAAACATCTTTTCCAGATTTTTTCTGTGTTCCATTCCTGTCTGTCCAGTTTCATCTGTTTGTTTCGGTCACCTTCAATAAGATATTCTATTTTTCGGAAAACAGATTCCATGAAAATCGTTTGCGGACAAATCCATCCACAAAAAATTCTTCCGTAAGCAATAGTAAAAACAATTATGAATATTAAAGATGCAATAGCCCCTAAAGTTAAAATGAAAAAATCCTGCGGATAAAAAGGCTGTCCGGCAATAAAGAATTCTCTGTCTATAATGTTAAACATGAACAGAGGATTGCCGTTTATCTTTATAAATGGGATTGTAAAATAAACCAGAAGCAAAAAATAACTTACTAATTCTCTGTAATTGGTGTATTTACCTTTCGGTTTTCGGGGGAAAACCCACTTTCTTTTTCCCGATTGTTCCATGGTTCCTATAGAATCTCTATAAGTTTCGGGAACCATTACTTGTCCCTGTCCACCTTTTACAGCTTCTTCATCTATTTTTGACATTAAGAGTATGTTTTAATAAATTATACTTTTTTTGATATTGAATAATACATCATACAACTAACTGTACTTCCTCTAAAATTTCAATGCCTGAAAAAGAGGAGCAGTACCAAAGAAATTTAATAGAATTCTTACTTTTAAGAGTATCAGAATCATGCATATATCATTGTAAATTAGCTTTCATATTTTAGAACTGTTTCCATCCAAATGCTTGAGTTAATGGGTGTTTTCAGACTTAATACTATTGAAAGTTTTAACACTTCAAAATTAGATAATCGCAATATAGATTTTATGGTAGTTTTTACTGAAAAAATTGTTATTTTTATCAGAGAATACAGAAGTAGAATGAAAGATCTCTATCCCACATTTGACATAAACAATCTCTCAACATGCAATTCTCTTAATGAAATTTTCAGTATAGATCAGTTTTCAGATTATTTAACGGGAAATCCTAATACAGCAAAAATTCACAGACATTCATTTTATCATCTTACCTATTTCGTGAACGGAGGTGGAGATAATGTTATAGATTTTAAAATGTACGAAGTTTTGCCGCAAAGCATTTTTTTTATGAGACCGGGGCAGGTTCACAGTTGGGATTTGCATTCGTCTGTTGAAGGGTATGTTATAAATTTTGCACCTACATTTTTCGATCAGTTACAAATAAGTTCTTCCATTTTAGACGAATTTAGCTTCTTGAGTATTTTTCACGAAGACCAGAGGGTTGTTTTATCCGAAAACAAAAAAGATAAAATTAATAATTGTTTTCAGCAGATTTTGGCAGAATCTTCAAATGAAATCAACCGGAATTCTCAAATAATAATTGCTTCCGCAATTTTGCAAATCTGCGGTTGGGCAAGTGAGGAGGTTCAAAATGGTTTACCAATTGTTGAAACAGGATATAATTCTTTGATTTTTAAACAGTTTATAGAGCAAATAGAGCATAATTTTTTAGAACTGAAAATGCCGAAAGATTATGCAGCACTTTTGCACATTACCCCCAGTCATTTAAATTTTATTTGTAAGCAGCAATCTAACTTATCTGCTGGTGAACTTATTAGAGACAGAATTATTCTGGAAGCTAAGAGAATGCTCGTAAATTTCAAACTTTCTGTTTCGGCAATTGCAGAAATGCTTAATTACTACGATTCTTCTTACTTTGTTAAATTTTTCAAGAAAAATACGGGTTTAACGCCGGAAGCTTTCAGAAAGCAGTATTACAAAAAACAGCATTAAAAAATAAGAACATATTTTTTTTAAATATTTGTTGCTGAATTAATCGTTGAAATGGTTTTGTAAATGATACAATAAAAATAGCAGTTGAAGTATCAACCGCCATTTAATGTAATAAAGTTACGTTAGCGTATTTACACCAGTTCAAAAAAAACTCTTTTTCCGTTTTTGATTTTTGTATGTTTTTTGAGTTCGATATTCTCGGCAGGTTCGGTAATTTTTTCATCATTAATCTGTACTGCTCCACTTTCTATAAGTCGTCTGATTGCCGATTTCGATTCTCCATTTTTTAACTGTACGCACAAATCCAACAGACTGATTGCGTTATTTTCTGCAACAATTTCGGAAATCAAAACAGGCTCAAATGCTTTTTCCTCAAAGTTTTTATTCTGAAACTGATTCACGAAAAACTCCTCCGCTTGTTCTGCTTCTTCCGGATTGTGGTATTGAGAAATGATATTTTTAGCGATAATTTTTTTAATATTCATTGGGTTTTCTCCGGCTTCTAATCGTTCATCAATCCATTTTTTCTCCTCGACAGAAAAATCGGTGGTGAGGTCCAAAAATTCAGAAATCAGGCTGTCTGGGATAGACATGGTTTTCCCGAACATTTCGTTAGGTTCATCTGTCAGGCCAATGATATTGTTTAGGGATTTGCTCATTTTTTCTTTGCCATCCAAACCTCTTAGCAAAGGCATACACATCACAATTTGCGGATTCATTTCAAAGGTTTCCTGCAGTTGTCGTCCCATGGTACAGTTAAAAAGCTGATCGGTACCGCCCATTTCTATATCGGCTTTTATTTTTACCGAATCATAACCTTGCAAAATTGGGTAAACCAACTCGTGCATGGCGATGGGCGTGTTTTCCGTAAATCGTTTGTTAAAATCGTTTCGGTGCATCAGTTGCGCCACGGTCACTTTGGACAATAGCTGGATGACCTCAGAAAAAGAAAGTGTGTCTAGCCAATCCGAATTAAACACAATCTCAGCTTTTTCTACATCAATAATCTGAGACAATTGTTTGAGATAAGTTTCGGCGTTGTGCTGTACATCGGCAGCCGAAAGTGGTTTTCTGCTTTTGTTTTTTCCTGTAGGATCTCCAATTCTTGCAGTAAAACTACCGACCAAAATCACGATCTGATGTTCCATATCCTGAAATTGCTTTAGTTTTTTCAGCACTACGGCATGTCCCAAATGCAAATCTGGCGCAGTAGGATCAAAGCCCAATTTGATGATGAGTTTTCGGTTTTCTTGGTGTGCCTGTTTTAGTTTTTCTTCCAAGCCATTTTCTGGCAGAGTGATGGCAACGTTTTCTTTCAGTTTGCTAATGTTATCCATTTTGTTTTAAAATTTTGAGAATAAAAAAAGCCCGGGCATCGGCTCGGGCTTATAGGTTATGGTAAGATATTTTTCTAAATGTCAGTCAGTTCAGAATAAACATACCTCCTCCGAGCAGTTACTATTCTGTAATAATAAGTGCTGAAAAAAGGAAGACGTAATATACTGTTTAGGTGTTTCATCCGGTTGCAAAGATAAATAATCTATTGTAAGCATCAATAGTTTTGGCTTAATTTCCTTTTGGTTTGATAATCATTTTGCGGTTTTTTGATTCATCAGGTCAAAATCATTTAATATCTACTTTCTGCATTTTAGGTTCTAATTTTTGCACTTCGGTACGGTGTCTTTTATAATGATAAACGGCTTCGTCTAATTTTGATGTTTATAATGGTCAAAATACAACAAATAATGAAGCGTCTTATAAATACAAATGTCAAGCGGTCTGTTTTGCTTTTCGCAGTTCTAGTGATGACAAGTGCCTGCAAAAACTCCGATAAAGAAACCGAACAACCAACACCAAGTGTAGAGGCAGAGATTCTTACACTACAACCCACCGATGCGGTTATCGACCAGACTTTCCCGGCAAGTTTACAAGGCAAAGACAACGTGCAGCTTCGGCCACAAATCAGTGGTTATATCGATAAAATCTTTGTGGACGAAGGTGCTTTTGTGCGTGCAGGGCAACCACTTTTTCGCATCAATGCCAGTGTTTATCGCGAGCAAAAAAATACGGCTTTGGCGTCTTTGGCAATGGCAAAATCACAATTGGCATCGGCTAAGTTGGAGTTGGATAAATACAAAGTTCTTACGGATAATAAGGTGGTAGCAGATTTTCAGTTCAAAAAGGCAAAAACCAATTACGAAAATGCCAAAGCGGCGGTAACTCAACAACAGACATTGGTGGCTTCTGCTGATGTTAATTTGGGATTTTCGGTAGTTAAGGCGCCGGTTAGCGGCTATATAGGGCGCATCCCAAACCGATTGGGCGCGTTGGTTGGTCCTAATGATGCACAACCGCTCACCACCTTATCTCAGGTAAATGAAATCTATGCTTATTTCTCACTTCCGGAGAACGAAATCCTGAAAATTAATGCAACACGACCAGGCGCTAATCTGTTAGAGAAACTAAAAAGTTTCAGAGACATTATCTTGTTATTGGCGGATGGCAAGCCTTATAACCATCCCGGGAAAATCGATATGATGGATGGTCAGTTTGATGCCACAACGGGTTCGGTTACGCTTCGTGCTTCTTTTCCCAATCCCGAAAGTTTACTCAGAACCGGCAACACAGGGCGGATTGTCATGCAATCTACAGAACAAAATGTATTCAAAATTCCTTTATTGGCAACTTATGAGATTCAGGATAAACTGTTTGTCGGTTTGCTCAACAACAAAAATAAAATGGAGCGTGTTGCCCTCAAAAATTATATCAAATCAGGGGATTTTTACATCCTTAAATCTGGTTTTAAATCCGGAGACAGAATCATTGCCAATGAGCTTTCCGGCGTTCCGGAAAATAGTATCATCCAGCCTAAAAAAGTACAATAAAACTCAATAAAAATGTTAAAAACAATCATAAAAAGACCGGTACTGGCTACCGTGGTTTCCATTATATTGGTTTTGTTGGGGATTTTGGGATTGTTGCGAATCCCGATGACGCAGTTTCCGGAAATTGCACCGCCTACCGTTTTTGTATCCGGAACTTACCCGGGCGCAAATGCCGAAAGTGTAATTCGGTCTGTTGTTACACCTTTGGAGCAAGCGATAAATGGAGTAGAAAATATGCAGTATATGACCTCTAGCGCATCTAATGACGGTAGCTTTTCTATTACCATTGTTTTTAAACAAGGTGTAGATCCCGATCAGGCTGCCGTAAATGTCCAGAACCGAGTGGCTCAGGCAAATGCGCAATTGCCGTCGGAGGTGATACGTTTGGGATTAACCACCACCAAGCAACAAACCAGCTATCTGATGATTGTCAATATCAATAGCGATAAACCCGAAAAATATGACGAGGCTTTTTTGCAGAATTATGCCAATATTAATCTGATTCCGGAGCTAAAACGTATCCCCGGTGTGGGAAATGTGAGTTTGTTTGGAGCAAAAGATTATTCGGTGAGGGTTTGGATCAATCCGACAAAACTCTCGCCCTATGGGCTTGTGCCTGCAGATGTGGAGAATGCAATACAGCAGTACAGCTTCGAGGCTTCTCCCGGAAGTTTGGGGCAAGAAACCGATGCCTCTCTGCAATACGTTTTGCGCTACAAAGGGAAACTGAATAAACCCGAAGAGTTTGAAAAAATTATTCTTCGGTCTAAAAATGATGGCTCTATTCTCCGTTTGGGAGATGTGGCGCGCATCGAGTTTGGATTGTCCAATTACTCCAGCGATACGTTTACCGATGGCAAACCATCTGTGGTTTTTGCCGTGTTGCAAGCTAGTGGTTCTAATGCCAATGACATCGCTATAGAAGTCGGAAAATCATTAGAGAGCTTCCAGAAAAGTGTGCCGGATGGAATCCATTTCGAGGTCATTCAGAGTATGAAGAATCGTCTGGATGCATCCATTGCCCAAATGAAATCAACTTTGATAGAAGCCTTTATCTTAGTATTTATCGTCGTTTTGATATTCTTACAGGATTTCCGTTCTACGATTATCCCGGCAATTGCTGTTCCTGTTTCCATTATCGGGACATTCTTTTTCATCTATCTGATTGGCTTTTCGGTAAATGTTTTAACGCTTTTTGCATTGGTCCTCGCAATCGGGATTGTGGTGGATGACGCCATTGTGGTGGTAGAGGCGGTGCATGCCAAGATGAAGGAGACAGGAGACGATGCCAAGGCTGCAACGGTTTCTGCAATGAGCGAAATCAGCGGGGCAATTGTTTCGATTACTTTGGTAATGTCGGCGGTATTTCTCCCGGTTGGTTTTATGGAAGGTCCTGCGGGTATTTTTTACAAGCAGTTTTCTTATACCTTGGCGATTGCGATTCTAATTTCGGCTGTCAATGCACTGACTTTGAGTCCGGCTTTGTGCGCCTTGTTACTAAAAAATCATCAACATAACAATAATGGCAAACCGAAAAAATTTACCCAACGTTTTTCTGAGGCTTTTAATGCCAGTTTCGAGCGTCTTACGGATAAATACATTGGTGCGGTACGCTTTTTAGGCAAAAAGAAAATAATGGCTTTGGGTGCGCTGATTGTGGTTTCGTTAGGAGCTTTCCTTCTGATGAATTCTTCCCAAAAAGGCTTTGTACCGGAGGAAGATGATAACAATTTAACCTTTGTGGTTAATCTTCAGGCGGGTGCCAATCTTCAGTTCATCACCAAAGAAATGGAAAAGGCGACCAAAATTGTTCAATCTTTTTTGGGTGTATTTCTCGCCACAGGATTTGCAGGGATAGATAATAATATTTATGTACAGATCGCCTTAATTATGCTGGTAGGCTTGCTCGCCAAAAACGCCATCCTGATTGTAGAATTTGCCATCCAACAACGCAAATCCGGATTGTCGGTGTTTGAGGCTGGTCTTGCCGGTGCCAAAATGCGTTTGCGACCAATTTTAATGACGTCTTTTGCCTTTGTTGCGGGATTGGTACCGTTGATGTTCGCAACAGGCGGTACAGCAATTGGTAACAAATCTATTAGCATCAGTGCTGCCGGCGGAATGCTGAGTGGCGTGCTTTTAGGCGTTCTGATTATCCCGGTTTTGTATATGATTTTCCAAACTTTGCAAGATTGGATTTCGGGGGTGAAATAATTCATATCATCAGCAAAATAGAGTAGCGGAGGAGTTTCGTTACTCTATTTTTTTTGATTAGAACCGATCTTTTTTAGTTTCTTTCTTCTTATTTTTGTAAAGCAATTTTATCAATACAGAAGCACATTAGCGGCCTGTTGCTGAGTTTGAAAAATACACTTGTACTGCGAAGATTATGAAGAAGATAGCTATTATCAGCGATATACACGGCAACCTGCTGGCGTTGCAAAAAGTACTCGAAGATCTGGAATCCCGTAATATATCCGACATTTATTGTCTTGGAGATTTGGTAGATTTTGCACCGTGGGGCAATGAGGTTATCAATCTCATGAAGGCAAAAAAGATCCCTTGTCTTTTAGGAAATCATGACGAGCGGATTGCTTACGATTTACCGATTATTCCATTAAGTCATCATAGCGAAAAGGAAACTGCCAATCGTTTTGTGGCAATCAATCACAGCAAAAAATACATTACAGACGAAAACAAGCAATGGCTCGGTTCATTACCGCTGAATTTAGAGCTGAGCGTTCCCACCTCAAAAGTGAATCTGAATGTCCTTTTGGTTCACGCTTCATTAAACAGCAATGACGAGTACGTTTTTGAAAAAGATAATAAAGAACGAATACTTCAGGAATTGAAAAACCGACAAATAAATATTGTTTGTATGGGACATACGCATTATTCTTATATCCAGAAAACAGAGGATATTTGGGTGATGAATGTCGGTTCTGTGGGGCGTTCTAAAGAAGCCGACCGGAAGGCAACTTATGGAATCATCACCTTTCGGGATGAAGAAATTTTACCCGAAATTGTGAAAGTTGACTATAACATCAATGCCTTTGCCGATGCTATCTATAAAAGCGAAATCCCTGATAATGGACTGCCCCCAAAAAGTTAGACACTTTTTAGGGGCATTTTTTATGGAAAGGAAAGAAAAATTTAGCGTTGCTTTCAAATTGGAATGTATAGAACTTC